>JBFGDP010000028.1:0-14816 GCA_041580575.1 Christiangramia sp. | reverse complement strand
TTTTGTGCGCAGAACGGTGAAAACCGAAATTAACTCGGTAACAGATAATCCTAATATTTTTATTGAGGAAGATAAGATCATTTCGGGCGGGAATTTTCACGGACAGCCACTGGCCTTAGGGCTGGATTACCTGGCCATTGCACTATCTGAACTTGCAAATATTTCGGAAAGAAGAATATATCAGCTGGTTTCAGGTCTACGTGGCCTCCCTAACTTCCTCGTAGAAAATCCAGGCCTTAACAGCGGATTCATGATTCCTCAGTATACCGCAGCGAGTATTGTAAGCCAAAATAAACAATTATGTACTCCTGCTTCCGTAGATTCAATTGTATCATCGAACGGTCAGGAAGATCATGTGAGTATGGGGGCGAATAGCGCGACCAAATTGTTAAAAGTAGTAGAGAACCTGAATTCTGTTTTAGCGATAGAATTATTTAATGCTTCCCAGGCCATGCATTTCAGGGAGCCTGCCAGAACTTCTGAACAATTATCTCACATCATCGACCAATTCAGGGAAACTGTGCCGGTTTTGACCGAGGATAGGACGATGGCGCCCTATATCAGGAAGGCTAAGGATTTCATAGAAAACATAGAGTTAGAAAATTTCCTGGCTTAAGATTAAGTTCTATTTCCTGGAAAATATTTCCACATAGTTCAAAATCTCATTTTAAGTCATAAAAAAAGCCACTTCCTGGAAGTGGCTTTTTACTATTAAAACTAAATTAAGACTCTGCTTCTTCTACAGATTTTTGAATATCGATAGTAAGTTCTTTTTTCTCTTCGTCCAGATCCATTTTGATCTTGTCACCTTCTTTAAGTTTCGAACTAATGATCTCTTCAGCCAGCGCATCCTCAATATATTTTTGAATCGCCCTGTTAAGAGGTCGTGCGCCATATTGCTTATCAAAACCTTTTTCGGCAATGAAGTCTTTCGCTTTGTCTGAAAGGGTCAGGTCGTAGCCAAGACCATGGATCCTTTCAAAAAGTTTAGCCAGTTCGATATCAATGATCTTATGAATATCTTCTCTTTCCAGACTATTGAATATCACCACATCATCTATTCTGTTCAAAAATTCAGGGGCGAAAGCCTTCTTCAAAGCATTCTCAATGACGCTTCTGGCATTATCATCTACTTGAGATTTTTGTGCAGCGGTACCAAATCCAACTCCCTGGCCAAAATCTTTCAGTTTTCTGGCTCCAATGTTGGAGGTCATTATGATAATCGTATTCCTGAAATCTATTTTTCTACCTAGACTATCTGTAAGGTAACCATCATCCAGCACCTGCAATAACATATTGAATACATCGGGGTGAGCTTTTTCAACCTCATCCAGCAATATGACCGCATAGGGCTTTCTTCTAACTTTTTCAGTAAGCTGTCCGCCTTCTTCATAACCAACATATCCCGGAGGTGCACCAATTAAACGGGATACCGCAAATTTCTCCATGTACTCACTCATATCTATTCTGATAAGAGCGTCATCATTGTCGAATAGCTCACGGGCCAGCACTTTGGCTAACTGAGTTTTACCAACCCCGGTTTGTCCAAGGAATATGAAAGATCCAATTGGTTTATTAGGATCTTTAAGTCCTGCTCTGTTACGCTGAATAGCCTTTACCACCTTACCTACTGCTTCGTCCTGGCCAATTACCTTTCCTTTAATTACTGAGGGAAGTTCCACCAGTTTATTGCTTTCGGTTTGAGCGATCCTGTTAACAGGTATGCCGGTCATCATAGATACAACATCGGCTACACTATCTTCAGAAACTATTTCTTTATGCTTTTTAGATTCTTCTTCCCATTTCTCCTGAGCTATACCAAGTTCTTTTTCCAGGTTCTTTTCATCATCCCTTAATTTGGCGGCTTCTTCATATTTCTGTTTCTTAACTACAGAATTCTTGCTTTCCCTGACTTCTTCCAGTTTCCTTTCTAAATCCAGGATCTGTTTTGGGACATCAATATTAGTGATATGTACTCTGGATCCAGACTCATCTAGAGCATCGATAGCTTTATCAGGAAGAAATCTATCGGTCATATAACGATTTGTGAGCGTTACACAAGCCTGTATGGCTTCATCTGTATACTGCACATTATGATGTTCTTCGTATTTATTCTTGATATTATTAAGAATCTCTATCGTTTCTTCTACGGTAGTGGGCTCTACGATCACCTTCTGAAATCTTCGCTCAAGGGCCCCGTCCTTCTCAATATATTGCCTGTATTCATCAAGGGTCGTAGCTCCTATACATTGAATTTCTCCTCTGGCCAATGCCGGCTTGAACATGTTACTGGCATCCAGACTTCCGGTTGCTCCACCGGCTCCAACTATAGTATGGATCTCATCTATAAAGAGAATAATATCATCGTTCTTTTCTAATTCGTTCATTACCGCCTTCATTCGTTCCTCAAACTGGCCACGATACTTTGTGCCGGCAACTAAACTTGCCAGGTCAAGAGTTACCACTCGTTTGTCGAACAGGATACGGGAAACTTTTCTTTTTACGATTCTAAGAGCTAATCCTTCAGCAATAGCAGACTTACCAACACCTGGTTCTCCAATAAGTAGCGGGTTGTTCTTTTTTCTACGGCTTAAGATCTGTGAAACTCTCTCGATCTCTTTTTCACGTCCAACAACTGGATCAAGTTTATCTGCCTCAGCGAGCGCAGTAAGGTCTCTACCAAAATTATCCAAAACCGGGGTTTTAGATTTTTTAGAAGTTTTACCGGTAGTCCCGCCACCGCTAAATGGGTTCTCCCTGGTGCTTTCATCGCCGCCATCATCATCAGAAAAGGATTCCGCAGACGGACTGTCAGAGAAATCATCTTCGTCGCTGGCGATCATATATTTGAACTGATCCTTAACTCCGTCGTAATCTATTTTCAATTTATTAAGCAATTTAGTTGTTGGATCGTTTTCGTTTCGCAAAATACATAACAAGAGGTGAGCGGTATTGATATTCGAACTCTGGAAAAGTTTTGCTTCCAGGAAAGTTGTCTTCAATGCTCTTTCTGCCTGTCTTGTCAGGTGCAGGTTACGTTTTTCATTACTAATAGTTACTGTATTCGGGTTTGCGGGGCTTAGTATTTCTACTTTACGCCTTAAATGACTTAAATCTACATCCAGGGCATTCAATATATCTATAGCCTTGCCATCACCATCTCTTAGCAATCCAAGCATAAGATGTTCAGTCCCGATAAAATCGTGACCAAGTCTTAATGCTTCTTCCTTGCTATAAGCAATAACGTCTTTTACTCTTGGTGAAAAATTATCATCCATTTTATCTTCCTTTCTCAAAATTAATTTTCACTCGAATAGGTTCAAAAACTGTACCTATTACGGGGTTAGTAGCTAATTGACAAAATTACTTTCAATTATCAAAGCGTAAAATAGTGAACTTATTAACCAAATCACAATAAAAATTTGTTAATAAAAAGAAGGGCATCTCAATAGTGGATACGCTTTAAAGAGGGATAAAATATGTAAATTGCCCCTTAGATTTTTTGAGATAAATTAAAATTTTAAGTATGGCTGAAGGAGAAAAGCTAATTCCTATCAACATTGAAGATGAAATGAAATCAGCCTACATCGATTACTCGATGTCGGTCATTGTGTCACGTGCCTTACCAGATGTACGTGATGGTTTAAAACCGGTTCACAGAAGAGTTTTGTTCGGTATGTACGAACTTGGAGTTCTTTCGAACAGGGCCTATAAAAAATCTGCGAGAATCGTAGGGGAGGTACTGGGTAAGTATCACCCGCATGGAGATTCATCTGTATATGATACTATGGTTAGAATGGCCCAGCACTGGAGCATGAGATATATGCTCGTAGATGGCCAGGGTAACTTTGGATCTGTTGATGGAGATAGTCCGGCAGCGATGCGATATACCGAAGCGCGTATGCGTAAGATCAGCGAGGATATGCTGGCAGATCTTGATAAGGAAACGGTAGATACTCAATTGAACTTTGATGATTCCCTTAGCGAACCGGTGGTGATGCCAACCAGGGTACCTAATCTATTGGTTAATGGTGCCAGTGGTATTGCAGTTGGTATGGCTACAAATATGCCTCCTCATAACCTATCTGAGGTGATCGACGGTATTACTGCATATATCGAGAATCATGATATTGAGATCGATGAACTAATTCAATATATCAAAGCTCCCGATTTTCCTACAGGTGGAATTATCTATGGTTATGACGGGGTGAAGGAAGCCTTTAAAACTGGTAGAGGACGTATCGTTATGCGTGCGAAATCTCATATGGAAGAAATCAACGGCAGGGAATATCTTGTAGTTACTGAAATTCCATATCAGGTGAACAAGGCCGATATGATCAAGAAAACGGCCGATCTTGTAAACGAGAAAAAGATAGAGGGTATCAGCCTGATCAGGGATGAGTCAGACCGTAATGGTATGCGTATCGTATACCAGTTAAAAAGGGACGCTATACCTAATATTGTTTTAAATACCTTATTTAAACATACTGCCCTACAATCTTCCTTTAGTGTAAATAACATTGCATTGGTCAATGGTAGGCCAGAAATGCTGAATCTTAAAGATCTTATTTATCATTTCGTAGAACACAGGCATGATGTAGTTGTTCGTCGTACGGAATATGAATTAAGAAAAGCCAAAGAAAGAGCACATATTCTTGAAGGATTAATTATTGCTTCAGATAATATCGATGAAGTGATCGCTTTGATCAGATCATCCTCTAATGCTGATGAAGCTCGTACTAAGTTAATGGAACGCTTCGAGCTTTCAGAGATCCAGGCGAAAGCGATCGTTGAGATGAGGCTTAGACAACTTACCGGTCTGGAACAGGATAAGTTAAGAGCTGAATATGATGAGATCTTGAAAACCATAGAAGATCTTGAAGACATTCTTGCACGTAAAGAGCGTAGGATGGAAGTGATCAAGGAAGAGCTTCTGGAAGTAAAAGAAAAGTACGGGGATGAAAGACGTTCTCAAATAGAATATGCCGGGGGAGACCTTAGCATTGAAGACATGATCCCTGACGAGAAGGTAGTGATCACAATTTCTCATGCCGGATATATTAAAAGGACATCCTTATCTGAATATAAGACTCAGAATAGAGGAGGAGTTGGGCAAAAAGGATCTAATACCAGAAATGAAGATTTCCTTGAGTATTTATTCGTGGGAACCAATCACCAGTATATGCTATTCTTTACACAGAATGGTAAATGTTACTGGATGAGGGTATACGAAATTCCTGAAGGTAGTAAAGCTTCTAAAGGTCGAGCCATTCAGAATCTTATCAATATAGAGCCGGAAGATAAAGTGAACGCATTTATCTGTACCCAGGATCTTAAAAATGAGGAATATGTCAATGATCATTTTGTGATCATGGCCACGAAAAAAGGTCAGGTTAAAAAGACCAGGCTGGAGAAATATTCCAGGCCAAGGACCAATGGTATCAATGCCATTACGATCAAAGAAGGTGATGAGCTTCTTGAAGCGAAACTTACCACCGGAAACAGTCAGGTAATGCTGGCAATTAAAAGTGGAAAGGCTATACGCTTTGAGGAGAGCAAAACCAGGCCGATGGGTAGGAATGCTTCAGGAGTTAGAGGTATTACCCTTGCCGATGATAATGACGAGGTAGTAGGTATGGTTGCGGTGAACGATTTTGAATCTGACATTCTGGTAGTTTCTGAAAATGGTTATGGAAAACGTTCCAGCCTGGAAGACTACCGCATCACCAACCGTGGAGGAAAAGGAGTAAAAACTATCTCTGTTACCGAGAAAACAGGACAACTTGTCGCAATTAAGAATGTTTCAGATGCAGATGATCTTATGATCATTAATAAATCTGGGATCGTGATTCGCTTAGCTGTGGAAGATCTACGCGTTATGGGCCGTGCTACTCAGGGTGTTAGGCTTATCAACCTAAAAGGTAACGATGCTATTGCTGCAGTTGCTAAAGTGCTTCATGATGAGGATGATCTCGAGAACATGGAAGATGCCGAAAAGCCTGTAGGTAGTGAAGAATCGGCTAATGGCACAACTATTGTAGATGATAGTGAAGAATAAAAATTAAAACCAAAACAACAATGAAAACTAATATTTTGACAGCAGCCGCGGTGTCATTCCTAACCATGACCGCTTTTGCACAAAAAGATCAGGTAAAGAACGCCGAGGATGCGCTTGAAGATGGAAATTATGCTGAAGCTAAAGCTCAGCTTAAAGTGGCAGAGCCAAAACTGAGCGAACTTAATAGTAAATGGCAAGAGAATTTTTACCTGTATAAAGGTAAAGCATATATGGCTGATGGTATCAATGCTTCTGCAGAAGATCTGAAAACTGCAGCTGAGGCTTTCCAGAAAGCTGCTGAAATGGGTAACGATGATGCTATTGAGGCACTAGCGACATTAAAGAATAACCTCATCCAGAGTGCGATCGAAGATCAGAATAAAGAAGATTACGCGTCTGCTGCAGATAAACTTTATACCAGTTATGAATTAAGCAAGCAGGATACTATCTACTTATATTACGCTGCTAATAATATGGTTCAGGCTAAAGAGTATGATAAAGCTGTAGAGTATCTGGAAACTCTTAACGAATTGGATTATGATGGATCTGGTAAAGCATATACCGCGGTAAATGTAGAATCTGGAGAAAGAGAGAACCTTGGATCACAACAACAGTTAGATCTAATGGTTAAAACCAACCAGTATAAAGACCCGGAAGTAGAAAAAATACCTTCTAAAAAAGGTGATATCGCTCAGCTTATTGCCAGAATCTATATCAGCCAGCAACAATTTGACAAGGCTGTAGCAGCTATGGATAAAGCAAAAGCAACTAATCCAGATGATATGGGATTACTTCAGGCTGAAGCTAACATGTATTACCAAATGGGAGAGAAGGATAAAGCCAGAGAGATTTTAGAGGAAGTGGCAGCGAAAGATCCTTCAGATCCTACTACCTTTAATAATATTGGTTTAATGTATGCAGAGATCGATGATAATGAAAAAGCCATTGAGTTTTACAAAAAGGCATTAGAAAAAGATCCTGAGTATAACGATGCGAGGGTGAATATGATCGCGGCTAAATTATCTGCAGAGAAGGCTATAATTGAAGAAATGAATGGTCTTGGAATGAGCAAAAAAGATAATCAGCGTTATGATGAGCTTGATGCTAAGAGAAAAGAGCTTTATAAGGAAGTTCTTCCAGATCTTGAAAAAGCGATGGAAGTAGATCCAGATAATATGAGCATTATTCAGACTGCAATGAACCTGTATTCAAACCTTGGTAACGAGGAAAAAGTGGCAGAGTTGAAAGCTAAGATGTAATAAAGAAACACTTAATAATTAAAAATCCCGCTGAATGTTAGCGGGATTTTTTTTATTGCAAACTTATCTATTAAATAATCTTTTTGATCACCCGTAATTTATGAGTGTGCCTGCGTAATTCAGAATTGAAAATACCGGAATGGTCGATGCGGTCTACCCGAACCTTTCCATCTACATGAATAATATAATTATCCTTCATCATGATACCTACATGATTGATAACGCCATCATTGTCATCAAAAAATGCGAGGTCTCCCGGTTCACTTTCTTCAATAAAGCTAAGAGGTTCACCCTGCCGGGCCTGTTCTGAGGCATTACGTTTAATTTTATATCCGTTTAATTTATATACCGTCTGAGTAAATCCACTATTATCTATCCCAAACGGACTTTTACCACCCCATATATGAGGGGAATTTAAATATAAAATGGCTGTATTAATCAGATTCTCTTTTTTCGAGGCTACTGGTTTTACGATCTCACCTTCGAAGGTGTGCCCTAGTTTTCCGGCAAAATTTAGTACAGAACCTAGTGCCACCGGCATAAGTAATCCACTCTCATCTGTAATGTATTCTATGAGGTCTGAAGAAAGCTGAAGCTCATTCTCTTGCAAAGAATTATAATCTGCTTCCTCAATTTTCTTATACTGCTTTTTATCTACCCAGGCCTCGAATCCATCAAATGAATTTCTTATCCTGCTCCAGTGCAGTCTGTCTTCAAGGATCTTAAAATGTTCTCCATAAAGTAACTGAGAGACCATTTCGCTTTCATGAGACGCAGACGCCCTTAGCGGTACAATACTTAAATGGCAAATACCGTATTGCATTAATTAATTTTATTCAATTTTAGGAATTACGTTCTATGACCATTGCAGAAGCGCCACCGCCACCATTGCAAATAGCTGCAGCTCCAATTTTCGCGTTGTTCTGTTCTAATACATTAAGCAATGTAATTAGAATTCGCACACCGCTGCATCCTAATGGATGACCTAAAGAAACGGCTCCTCCGTTCACATTGGTATTTGAATCATCTAATCCTAAAATTTTCATGTTGGCAAGACCAACAACAGCGAAAGCTTCATTGAACTCGAAGAAGTCTACGTCTTCCATTTTTAAACCTGCCTTGTCAATAGCTTTTGGTAAAGCTTTAGAAGGGGCTGTGGTAAACCATTTTGGTTCGGTAGCCGCATCTGCAAAGCTTTTTATTGTAGCAAGTGGTTTTAAACCTAGCTCATCTGCCTTTTCTTTGCTCATTAGTACTACTGCGCCGGCGCCATCATTAATAGTTGAAGCATTTGCAGCGGTAACCGTTCCATCCTTGGAGAATGCTGGTCTAAGCGATGAGATCTTATCCATGCGAACATTCTTAAACTCTTCATCTTCTTTAATTACAAGTGGGTCACCCTTTCTCTGAGGTACTTCTACAGGTACTACTTCATTATCAAATTTTCCCTCTTTCCAGGCTTTTGCCGATCTTTCATAAGATTGTATCGCAAATTTATCCTGGTCTTCTCTTGAAAAATTATGTTCAGAAGCACAAAGATCTGCGCAAACACCCATGGCATTATGGTCGTAAGCATCGACCAGGCCGTCCTTTTGCATACCATCTTCCAATGCTGCAGGTCCAAATTTTTTCCCATTTCTCATGTGGACATAATGAGGAATAAGACTCATGTTTTCCATACCACCGGCAACTACTATAGATGTATCACCTAGCATGATAGATTGTGCGCCTTGCATTACGGCTTTCATACCACTGGCACATACTTTATTTACAGTAGTACAGGGAACACTATCGGGGATCCCGGCACCAAGAGAAGCTTGCCTGGCAGGAGCTTGTCCTACACCAGCCTGAACGACATTACCCATTAAGACTTCCTCCACCATTTCGGGTTTGAGGTTGATCTTTTCCAAGGCTCCTTTTATAGCTATAGAACCTAATTTTGTGGCGGGAATGCTGGATAAACTACCTAGAAAACTTCCTATTGGAGTTCTCGCAGCGCTTACTATTACTACTTCTTTATTCATGTTTTAATTTTAATTAATTCAAGTGTTGCGAAGTTAGTGATTTTATAAGGAATTAAATAACCTAAGCCCAGTCATACCTATTTTTACTACATTTGAGCATTACCTGAATATTTATGAGCGATATCGTTAATAAGCTTTACAAAAATCAGGCGCTTTTTTACAAAGTTTTCCTGTTTGTGCTTACCTCAGTTTTAATCGTTTACCTGCTTCCCAAAGGCGGTAAGTTTAAATACGATATTCCTAAAGGCAAACCCTGGCAATACGAAAATTTATATGCTCCTTTTGATTTTGCTATCCTCAAAACAGATGAGGAGATCGCTGCTGAACGCCAGGATATAACGAGATCCCATATTCCATATTATGATTTTAATACAGAAAAACCTGAAAAGGTAAAGGGAGATGCCTTACAGGAAGTCCGAAATGTTTTCCCAGATTCCACTCTGCAGGTGTATCAAACTATTATTGACAATTTTGTAGAGGAAACTATAGACAGGATCTATGAATTCGGACTTTTACAGGAAAGTGAAAGATTAGGACCAGATCAATTGGTATACCTGTTAAAAGGAAATGAGGCCTCGGAAATTGCATATAAGCGTATTCTTAAGCAGGGAGAAATAAGGAGTTTTATCAGCGACGAGATCTCAGATGCGGGATTTTCCTCATTTAAAACCGAATTACTGGAGGTTTTCTTTAATTCAGTAGAACCTAATGTGACCTTTAATAATCAACTCACACAAAAAGAACTACAGAGTAAACTCAGTAATATATCCTATACCCGTGGTATTATTGAACAGGGCAGCAGGATCATAGCTAAAGGTGAGGTTGTTGAAGGGAATAAGTACAACATTCTTAGATCACTAAAAACTGAATATGAATCCCAGGTATGGAGTAAATCTAATTATAACTGGATCATAGTAGGTTATAGTACTTTAGTGGCTTTAGCCCTTTTAATGCTATTGCTCTTCATTAGAAAATATCGCATTACCATCTTTGAGAACAACGTGAAAGTGACCTTTATATTCTTTAATATAATTTTCATGGTCATGCTAACAACCTTGGTGGTCAATTTTAATATTGACTATGTCTATGTTGTTCCACTTTGTATTCTGCCTTTAACACTTAAAGCTTTTTTTGATGCCAGGCTGGGGTTGTTCACGCACGTGGTTACAGTTTTACTTTTAGGTTTTATCGTACCCAATAGTTATGAATATATGTTCCTGCAGATTATTGCAGGTATCGTGACCATACTTACGGTAAGTGAACTTTATAAACGGGCTAACCTCTTCATTTCTGTAGGGCAGATCACCCTGGTTTACGTGATCGCTTATTTTGCTTTCACGGTAATTCAGGAGGGAAATATTGACGATATGAAGCCTGAGGTTTTTCTAACCTTTTTGCTTGGAGGCCTGGCTACACTTTTTGTACAACCTCTGATCTATGTTTACGAAAAGATCTTTGGGATGGTGAGCGATATGTCTCTTCTGGAACTATCTGATACCAATTCCAGGCTTTTAAAAGAACTGGCAGAAAAAGCTCCTGGAACCTTTCACCATAGTTTGAATGTTGCCAATCTTGCTGAAGCTGCCGCGAATGAGATCAATGCCAATGCCATGCTGGCCCGGGTTGGGGCGCTGTATCACGATATTGGTAAAATGCAGAATCCAACTTATTTCACCGAGAACCAAACCACTTCTGTAAATTCTCATGACGAATTAGCTCCCAGAGAAAGTGCACAGATCATTATTGACCACGTAATTAAAGGTATAGAGATCGCTAAAAAGAACAACCTGCCAGACAGGGTGATAGATTTTATTAGAACGCATCACGGTACCAGTACGGTATACTACTTTTATAAGAAAGAAAAAGAAGCTAATAAGGATACTTCGCCAGAAGACTTTAAATATCCGGGGCCAATCCCATTTAGTAAGGAAACAGCTATCCTCATGATGTGTGATAGTGTGGAAGCTGCAAGCAAAAGTTTAAAGGAACCAACCTCTGTTCTAATAGATAAATTCGTCGAGAAAATCATTAATAAACAGATGGAAGAAGGCCAGTTCCTTAATTCAAACATTACCTTTAAGGAAATACAAATGGTGAAAAAAATTCTCAAGCGAAAACTTAAGAATATTTACCATTTGCGAATAGAATATCCTGAATAATGAGTTAGTGCACTGTAATAATTTGATGTTCTTTCCCATTAAAACTAAAGCTTTCCCCGGCTTTTTTCCCCTTCATTTCCTGGAAAATAGGTGCATCTGTTGAAATTGCAAATACGGTGCTGCCTTCGTCAAGAACAATTTTTCCGAGTGCAGCAGAGATGAAATAATAATTTTCACTGGTTTCTACAATACTTCCAAAGTCGATCTGTTCGGTATAATGGGTTTTATCAATGCGACTGAGTTTTTCCTTCATTTTTTGGGAATTATCCAGGTACTGGGCATATTTCTCAAAATCACCTAATAGTTGTCCTTTGCTATCATCTTCATCATAATCTGTATGAGCATCATTATTTTCCATAGATTCCCGTATCTGGTCCATCTCATTCTGATATTTTTCGATCTGCTTGTTCACGGTATCCAGACATTTATAGAATAATTCTTCTTTATTAGCAACCATAATTATATGTTTTCGATTAAAGAATAAAATTAGTTAAGCATATTTTGCTTATCGAAGAATTAGCAAATATTTAATATCCCTGATCACTTTCTGCGAATAGTTTTCAATTTTTAAAATATAAGTCTTTAAACTTATAAGATAATTTTATAAGTTAACATCCTTATTTTTTATATATTTGGATATGGTTGCAGTAATTTCAGCAGATCTTCTAGGCTCCACAGACTACCCCAATGAGCTAATGGAACGAGTATTAAATACTCTGAACCGGGAATTTCAGAATTTAAAGCATTCTGCAGATATGGATCCCGGATTCAGGATCTTTAGAGGAGACAGTTTCCAGGGCGTGATATACGAGCCCTCAGAAGCGCTCTTAGTATCAATGCAGTTCAAAACAGCTATCAACAGGCTGCATTTAAAGGAAAGCGATACTAATAAGGCATTTAAACGAGAGGCAGATCTAAGGTTAAGTATTGGAATTGGAACTTATAACTTCAGGAGGGATTCCATACTTGAATCTAATGGTGAAGCCTTTCAATTTTCTGGCAGGACACTGGATGAAATGAAGAAAGAACAGCGAAAATTAAAGATCAGAACGCCTATCGCAAATATTAATGAGGAGTTTAATACTTCTTTTTATTTATTCGAAACTCTTTCAGAAAAATGGAGTACAGCATCAGCTGAAGTCATATATTACCTCTTAAAGGGTTATAAAGAGACCGAGGTGGCCAATGAACTGGATATTAGCCAATCTGCAGTAAACCAGAGGAAAAAAGCAGCCGGATGGGATGCAATAGAAGCACTTCTGGATCGATATCAAAAAGTGATTTCATCAAACTTCCCCAATGGAAAATAGTATACTCATAATATTACAATTACTTCTCGCGCATATTATCACAGATTTCGTGATTCAGCCTGCACACTGGATCAAGTCCAAGCAGAATTACAAAGCGAGGTCAAAATATCTATACCTGCATGCCTTTCTGGCCGGCCTGTTAACTTACCTATTTCTGATGCGTCTGGAAATGTGGTATATAGGTGTTTTTGTAGGGGTCACTCATTTTTTTATCGACCTGTGGAAATTATATTTTAAAAATGATAACCTAAAGATCTTCCTGGCAGATCAGTTACTTCATGTGCTGGTTATCGTTATAGCCTGGCTATTTCTTACCTCAGGTTTTTCTAAAGTTTTCCCTTTTATTTTAGAACTACTAACATCCAGGACTGTTCTAGCCGTAGTTCTTGGCTATTTACTCATCATTTTTCCAACAGGTTTCTTAATTGGAAAAGCAACTAAAAGATGGCAGGATGAAGTAGAAGACGATCTTAAAAAAAATAGCCTTGATGCTGCGGGTAGGTACATTGGCATATTTGAAAGAATCCTGGTGCTAACATTTATCTTGACCCTAAATTTTTCCGCGATAGGATTCTTGATAGCTGCAAAATCTATCCTGCGTTTTAGCGATAAATCTGAAACCGGGGCCAGGAAGCAAACCGAATATGTACTGATTGGCACCTTGATGAGCTTCACGATTACGATCCTTATTGGTCTATTAGTAAACCATATCGCGTTCTAAAAGCTGAATATTACCTTGAATACGTTCCTTAACGATATTCATCATTCTTTTATTAAGAGCAGAGGAGTTTAAGATGTACCTATCGTATTCTTCCAGGGTAAACTGCCCTATCATCATACCCTTTAAACTATTCCTGAATTTAATATCCTTTTGGATACTATTGGCAATGTAAAGCAACCTGTTATCCAGGCTGAGCTCATAAAACTTATTCTTATGCTTGGCGATATAATTCCTGAAAGCAGCAAGTAATAATTGATCCTGTAATTTGGCAATGGGACGCAGAGTTTCATTTTGAAAACGTTCGTCCGGGGTCATATTCTCGGTAATTCTTGCTGAAGGGATCTCAGGCCTGAGCTCCTTTAGGTTAATGTCTCTTGGATTCATGGCGCTTATTGTTTCCTAAATTTAAGTAATAATTGAATCGCATTAACTATGCCTGAATGAGACTTTTAAACCGGTTATAAACAATACGGCGTTAAAACTGTCTTAATCGACCTATCATCTTATAGACGTCTTATTATATTTAAAAGAAAAGCTAAAGAATACAATAGATATGATCGAATCTAAAAACCCTTACACCGGTGAAACAATAGAAAAATTTAAAGAACTCACCAAAACAGAAATAGACTCGGCTCTGGAAAATGCAAGTAACAGGTTTAAAACCTGGAGAAAAACCTCTTTTAAAGAAAGAGCAGATCTTATGCAAAATGCTGCCAGGGAACTAAAGAAAAACAAAAAGGAATATGCCCGCGATATAAGTCTGGAGATGGGTAAACCAATATCCCAGGCAGTATCTGAAATTGAAAAATGTGCGTGGGTTTGCGAATATTACGCTGAGAACGCTGAAGAACATCTTTCCTCACGACACATAAATACCGATGCTGCTAAGAGCTATGTAAGTTATGAGCCACTTGGCGTTGTCCTCGCCGTGATGCCCTGGAATTACCCTTTTTGGCAGGTCTTTAGATTTGCTGCACCAGCCTTGATGGCTGGAAATATCGGGATCTTAAAACATGCCAGCAATGTGATGCGGTCTGCGAATAATATTCAAAAAGTATTTGAAAGAGCAGGTTTCCCCGATCATTGTTTTCAAAATCTGGTCTTGGGAAGCAGTAAAATAGAAAATATTATAAAGGATAATAGGGTAAAGGCTGTAACCCTTACTGGTAGTAAACCGGCCGGTGCTGCAGTTGCTTCTACCGCAAGCAGCGTGATCAAAAAATCTGTACTGGAATTAGGAGGTAGTAATGCGCTCGTGGTTTTTAAGGATGCAAATATTGCTGAA
>JBFGDP010000027.1:0-14932 GCA_041580575.1 Christiangramia sp. | reverse complement strand
TAGAAGAAATGGAAGCCATGGAGAATAATAATTTTAGGGAGACATTGCAGATTTTGGAGACCGAGGATCTGGAAAGGATTGTCAGGTTTCAAAATTCCAGCAAGGAAAGTTTTCAAAATTCAGTAAAAGATATTGTTTTTCATATTGTAAATCATTCCACATATCACCGCGGGCAGATCGCCACAGAATTTAGAAAAAAAGGGATAGATCCTATCGTTTCTGATTTTGTTTATTATAAACTTGGAAGAGAATAGATAATAAAATAAATATTAAATTGAAGAAATTTTAAAATCATGGACGAAGAGAAAAAAAATAAAAATACAAAAGGTAAGATCAATATAGAACTTGATGAATCTGTAGCTGAAGGCACCTATTCCAATCTTGCCATAATAAATCACTCAGTTTCAGAGTTTGTAGTCGATTTTGTGAATATAATGCCCGGAAGGCCTAAAAGCAAAGTGAAATCCAGAATCATACTTACGCCACAACATGCAAAAAGATTGCTTAAGGCTTTAGGTGATAATATTCATAAGTTTGAGCAGGTGCATGGAGAGATCAGGGATTATGATAAGGCCCCAATGCCTCTAAATTTTGGACCTACCGGTCAGGCTTAGTTTTAGTATGCAGTCTACACGTGCACCAGGAAATTAATATCAATTTAAATTAGAAGAGATTTCTCAGTCGGTTATAACCTTCGAAATGATAAAGAATCTTGAACGTCATTTCGAGCGAAGCGAGAAATCTCTTTTTTAATTTAATATTCTATAACCCATTTAACCCTTATATTTAGCAAAGTAGATCCGCGCAGCTTTCATAACTCTTGGCGCAAGGATGAGTGTAGATATCATGGTGGGAATTGCCATCAGGGCAAAAAATCCATCGATCAAATTTAAAATAAAACTCAGCGAGGTGGTGGCACCAAGAATGATACTTAGAATATATACATAGTTGTAATATTTCTTATTTTCAGCACCAATCAGGAACGATAGACACTTGGTACCATAATAGGAGTAAGAGAATAACGAAGAGATACTAAAAGCGAGTATACACAATAACAGTAGGTAATTACCAACATACGGAATAGCTTGTTCGAATGCTGCCGCTGTAAGACTTACTCCATTCACATCTTCGGTTTGCCATACACCAGTTACCAGGATTGCCATCGCGGTAAGAGTACATACTACCAGAGTATCTATGGCTGGCCCAAGCATGGCGATCAAACCTTCCCTTACTGGTTCAGAAGTCTTACTGGCTCCGTGAGCCATCGTTGCAGTCCCTATACCGGCTTCATTTGAAAAAGCGCCACGACGTATCCCCAATAGGATTAAACCTCCTAATACTCCACCTAAAAGCGGATCTCCCTTATAATTGCTTGCGGCAAATGCGTCTGTAAATATTAATCCAAAATAATATAGCACCACCTCATAGTTAACAAAGAGGATTATGAGTACAGATACAAAGTACAGGACCACCATGGCCGGAACCAGCCTGGAAACGGTTTTACTTATCCTGTCTAATCCACCAATGATCACAACTGTGGTGATCAAGGTAAGCATGATCCCAATAATCAAACTGGAAGTAAACCCGGTTTCAATATTATTAGGTTCCAGCAGAATATAATTAATCGCCTGCGTTAACTGGTTAACATTGAATACAGGTAAAGCTCCTACCAAACCGGCTACCGCAAAGAAAATTGCCAGAGGCTTCCATTTTTTTCCCAGGCCTTCTACTATAAAATACATTACACCGCCCTGTAATTTACCTTCTGAATCTTTGCCCCTGTACATTACGGCCAGGGTATTGGTAAAGAATTTGGTAGCCATTCCAACTATAGCGCTAACCCAGAGCCAGAATATCGCTCCAGGACCACCGATGGCGATCGCAACAGCCACCCCGGCAATGTTACCCATACCAACAGTTGAAGAGAGTGCAGTAGAAAGTGCCTGGAAATGATTAATATCTCCGGGATCATCTGGATTATTGTATTTTCCCCGTAATACCTCTACCGAATGTCCTAAATATCTAAAGGGGATAAATCTGGAATAGATGAGGAGGTAAATTCCTCCACCAATTAATAGGATCACCAGAGGGATACCCCACACGAAAGAAGCAAATTCTTCAATAAATTCATTGATTTGGGACATAGAATTATTTTGTCCCGAAAATAGTAAAATTTGTGGGTGTGTCTATTGAATTAAAATGACTTTTAAAATTTAGGTTTTACACGCCATGCAGTCCCAAAGATGGAGAATGGTCAGAAACTTAAATCAAGGACCCTGAAACTAATTCAGGGTGACGTCCTAATTTTATTCGTCATGCTGAACTTGTTTCAGCATCTCAAATAGAAGAACCTAAATCCATTTCAGGATAACAAAACTTTAAAATTCTGAAGTAAAATGGAATTTTATCGATGGATATTTTTGCTGCGTCATTTGAAGCGAGAACTGGGAATCGGCTAAAAATACCATTTGTCCAGATTTATCCTTGGCCAGATATTTAGATTTAACCCTTTTAAAATCCTTAAATTCTTCGCTCTTTTCATCTTCAGGTTCTATCCAGGTTGCCTTGTGTACGTTTAAATTTTCATACGTACATTTTGCCCCATATTCGTGCTCTAACCGGTATTGGATCACTTCGAACTGTAAGGCACCTACCGTACCAATGATCTTTCTTCCATTAAGGTCCAGGGTAAACAACTGGGCTACCCCTTCATCCATCAACTGGTCTATCCCTTTTTCCAATTGCTTGGATTTCATAGGGTCGGCATTGTTGATATATCTAAAATGTTCCGGAGAAAAACTAGGGATACCTTTATACATAAGATTTTCACCTTCAGTTAAAGTATCACCGATCTTAAAGTTGCCGGTATCGTGCAAGCCAACAATATCACCCGGGAAAGAGACATCCACGATCTCTTTTTTCTCGGCAAAAAATGCATTAGGAGACGAAAATTTCATGTTCTTATTATGCCGAACATGCAGGTAATTTTTATTCCTTTCGAACTTCCCGGATACGATCTTAACAAATGCCAGCCTGTCCCTGTGTTTGGGATCCATATTGGCATGGATCTTAAATACAAATCCAGTGAAATCCTTTTCATCCGGTTTAACCAGTCGAGTATCACTTTCTTTAGGCCTTGGAGGCGGAGCGATCTTTATAAAGCAATCCAGCAATTCCCTAACCCCAAAATTATTTAAGGCAGATCCAAAGAAAACTGGTTGCAAGCGACCCTCAAGATATGCATCACGATCAAATTCTGGATACACGCCCTGGGCAAGCTCCAGTTCGTCTCTTAAGTTATCTGCTGCCTTATCACCAATTAAGGCATCAAGTTCTTCAGATTTCAGATCACTGATCTCCACAGTTTCTTCAATGTCTTTTCTCGGGTCTCCGGTAAATAAATTTACATTTTTCTCCCAGATGTTATAAATACCTTTAAAGTCATAGCCCATTCCAATCGGGAAACTTAAAGGTGTTACGGTTAGATTCAGCTTTTGTTCGATTTCATCCAGTAATTCAAAAGCGTCCTTACCTTCACGGTCAAGTTTATTGATAAAAACGATCATGGGAATATTTCGCATTCGGCAAACTTCTACCAGTTTTTCCGTTTGCTCTTCCACACCTTTGGCTACATCTATTACCACGATCACACTATCCACAGCAGTAAGCGTTCTAAAGGTATCTTCCGCAAAATCTTTGTGTCCGGGTGTATCAAGGATATTAATTTTTATATCACGGTATTCAAAAGCCAGGACAGAAGTTGCTACAGAGATCCCTCTCTGGCGCTCAATCTCCATAAAATCACTGGTTGCACCTTTTTTGATCTTATTAGATTTCACCGCACCTGCCTCCTGGATAGCGCCACCAAACAGTAATAGCTTTTCAGTTAAGGTGGTTTTACCGGCATCCGGGTGGGAAATGATCCCAAAAGTCCTTCTTTTATTTATCTCTTTTTGATAATGCTTCATACCTGCTGATATTGGAGCGGCAAAAATACTATTATTTTCATGATTTTCCTTTGTTCAGCCGGAGCGTTTTTACCGATCGGATTAAGGTGATCTATCATTATCTTAAAGGGAATTTGTCAGTATGAGCAATTTGCAGGATATTTGTCTTAATTCACTATAGAAATGAAGGTTTTTACCCTACAAAAACTGAGGTTTTTGATATTATGGATCACTGTAAATTTAATTTTCAGCATCCCTTCATTTTCCCAATCTGGTATAGAGGTAATTGCAAAAGATTCATATGTCGTTAATCTAGGGATCACGCCGCAAACCACTGCAAATGCACTAAAGCCATATGGATTTATCTATGAGCTGCTAAGTAAATATCCGGTAGAGATAAAATGGGTTATTAATCCTGAAAAGCAGAAGGATGGTATCGATTTCAGGATAGAAGAGGAAGATTTTAGATCTGGATCTTTTGTGATCCCGGTTTCCTATATCAACAAGGAAATTCAGGAAAGAATTCAGCACTGGGAACAGAGGGGCGTTATTGGCAGGTATATGCCCAAGGATATGGCGCTGCCTGTTTTTACAAATCTATCTGTAGCCCCTAAGTGGACCCTGGATAAACAGAATGGGAGTATTGCTTTGGCCTATTTCAGAGCGGCGGGAATTCCCGGTTCTGCTCACGGAGGCTATACCCTAGATCAATGGAAGACTCCAGAGGAATTGGGGGTATGCGACGATATATTCGTGATGCCGCATGCCGAACCTAAATTTGAGACTCATAAAAATTTATATTACTGGAATAGGAAATTTAAGGGAGCCATTTGGGCCGGTTGTCATGCCGGCAGCCAGATGGAAAATTTGTATGGTACGGTAAAAGAAGGGGGAAGCTCAAGAATCATACAAATGAATTTTCTATCTGAAGGTGCTGCCGGAGCAAGAACAACCGGTTTGATCCCTTTTTATGAGCATCGCTTTGCGACTCCCCCGTATACTCATCAACTGCCGGCCGATCCTGTATCTCAATATATAGGTAAAAGTGATAAGGCGCTGATCAATGGATCTGAAAGGATATTTTATCCGAAAAAAGCAAATATCTGGCGGGAAAGCTCCAGGAAAGTGATCATAGATGCTACTGCCCCCGATGTTCCATCCCTGTCTAACGGCCCCGGCAGTATCATCATTTACGGGAACGGATTTGGGAATTTGAATAACGGTTTGGTAATGTACCAGGCTTCCCACGATTTTTCGGGTGATAAACCGGAAAATATTGCAGCCATCAGAGCTTTTTTTAACTGGAGTTTTTACGCTGCTGAAGTGAAAAGAGAAGAGAATATCATCCAGTTTCAAAATGCTGCTGGAGATAAGATTTTTGCCGCAAGGGTTGGGGATGACCTTGCGAAAATGCTGAATTTAGACCCTATACTTTTCGACCTTGATAAGGCTGAAATCAAACCAAAGGCTGCCCGTCAACTTGATGAGATCGCAACATATATGATTGAATATCCCGAGCTACTCATTGATATAAGGTCTCATACAGATAGTAGAGCAGATGATCAATACAACCTGAATCTTTCCCGGGAAAGAGTTAGAGTGACCATGGATTATCTCATTAAAGCCGGGATAGATGAAAATAGAATTTCAGGGCGTGGCTATGGAGAAACAGAATTGGTGAATAATTGTCGTAATGGAATGCCCTGCAGTGAAGCTTCTCACGAAATGAACAGAAGATCTGAATTTATTCTTTCCATAAACTGTGACATTTTTTCGGGGAATCTAAAACTTTAGGAATTGCTTAATCTGCTTCCCTGTGATTAAAAAACCTGATTTTGTACATTTGGGCTAGAATTCAAAAAATGGCAGAAGAAAAAGTAATTTTAGTAAACGAAAAGGATGAGCAAATTGGGCTCATGGAAAAGATCGAAGCCCATAGGAAGGCATTACTGCATCGGGCCTTTTCGGTTTTTGTTTTTAACGACAGGAACGAATTAATGATTCAGCAAAGGGCGCTCACCAAATATCATTCTCCGGGGCTATGGACTAATACGTGTTGTAGTCATCAGCGGGAAGGGGAGACCAATATTGCTGCCGGAAAAAGACGGTTGGAAGAAGAAATGGGATTTACTACAGATCTTAAGGATACGATATCCTTTATATACAAAGCTCCTTTTGACAATGGTCTAACCGAACATGAGTTTGATCATATACTGGTAGGGAATTTTGAGGGTGAACCAAACCTGAACCCAGAAGAAGTTGCCGCCTGGAAATGGGTCGCTCTGGATGACCTTCAGATGGATATGAAAAAAAATCCACATATTTATACTGAATGGTTCAAGATTATTTTTGATAAGTATTATTCACATATAGAACAATGAGAATAACGGTACATAGAAAAGCACATTTTAATGCTGCTCATCGGCTTTACAGGAAAGATTGGGATGATGCCCGGAATCTGGAAGTTTTCGGGAAATGTAGTAATCCTAATTTTCATGGTCATAATTACGAGCTTATAGTTTCAGTAACCGGCGAGCCCGATCCGGAGACTGGATTTGTAATGGACCTTAAGATCTTAAAGGATCTTATATATACCGAGGTTGAAGAGTCTTTTGATCATAAAAATTTAAATGTGGAAGTGCCAGAATTCAAAGATCTTAACCCAACGGCAGAGAATATCGCCGTAGTTATCTGGAATAAATTACGTGAACGGATAGAGGAGAAGCATGACCTGGAGGTAACTCTCTATGAAACACCTCGTAATTTTGTGAGTTATAAAGGAGATTGAAATGAGAATAGGGGAGTTAGTGCCAGATCTGGATTTAAAAGATAAGAATGGTAATGTTTTCAATTTTAGAGATCTCGCAGGCACAAAGGCTTTTGTCGTTTTTTTCTATCCTAAAGATTTCACTCCAGGCTGTACCAAAGAGGCCTGTAGTTTCAGGGATCGCTACGAGGATTTTAAAGATTTAGGTGCTGAGGTTATCGGGGTAAGCGGGGATTCCTCAAAATCCCATGCAAACTTTGCAAAAAAATATGACCTACCTTATGTTTTTCTTTCAGATAGTGATAAAAAAGCGAGGGATGCTTTTGGTGTAAAACCTAATCTTCTGGGATTGGTACCGGGACGAGAGACCTTTGTTTTTGATAAGGAGGGCAAATTGCTGCACAAATTCAATAGTATGAATGCGAAAAGGCATATGCCGGAAGCATTGACCGTTCTCAAAAAAAATCAGAATTAATTTTAGCGAAAATCAATTTCATTTCGAAAAATAGTTTAAATTCGCAGCCGAAATTTATTGATAATGGCGAGTAAAAGATTGCTTAAAAAAGACGTGAATTATGTAATGGGAGACATCATCGATGCTGCCTATATTCACCAAATGGCTAATCCAAAAGAAGACCCGGCGAAATCTGAGGCGATCGTGGACGAGGCAATTAAAGAATATGATGAATTGATTACTAAGATCAATCGTCGTGATGTTGAGAATAAACAGAAACATTTTAAGGAAGTTCAGGTTGAACTTGAGACTAAAGCGAAAGCTTTGATCGAGAAACTGAACGCGCTTTAATAAGTTGCCGATGTAGCTCAGCTGGCTAGAGCAGCTGATTTGTAATCAGCAGGTCGTGGGTTCGAGTCCCTCCATCGGCTCTTGATAAAAACCTCTCTTTTTGGAGAGGTTTTTTTTGTTGGTATTAGTTTGGGACGAGAAGCCTGTCCTGAGCGTAGTCGAAGGGATTCCCTCCATCGCCTCTGTGAAAGCTTATCTTTTGTTATTGACTTGTTGAGAGAGAAACCTATTTTGACGGAAGACGAAGGGCGGCTATTAGCAGTCAAATTAAATCCTGTTCCATGCTTGAAAATGGTTTTAATGAGTAACCAATTAGGCCAAAAAAAAAGGAGCCATTGGCTCCTTTGATATTTCAAAATAGATGTGAATTATGAGTTTTCTTCTTCAGACTGTCTTTCAACCTTTTCCTCAAGTTTCTCCTGTTTCCTGCGTTCTTTTAAAAAAACTTTTAATTCTTTACCGTATTTCGATTTTTTGACCTTTGGAGCCAGCGAAGAATAAATGGTGTCCAGGTATTTGATATTTGCATCGAAAACTTCAGATAATGCCAGGTAAGGTGCGATCTCATGTTCTTTATTGTTGATCGCGAAATTGACGGTATATAAATACTTTCTCTTAAGGAGACGGTCGTATTTTTTATCTATCTCAATTAGTTTTTCTTCATCTCGTGCCTTTTCAGCTTCAAAGCTCTCCTTAATTAGGTCCAGGTTCTGGTCATTAAACCTGCTGATCATCTTTCGATATTCTATCAGTTTTTCCTGGTTCACAGAACCGACTATTTGGGCGCTGGTTTCAAACTTTTCCAACTTTGTATTTATAGTCACCTGTCCTTCATCGGCAAAAAATTCTATCCTGTCGTCATACCTGTTATTATCTACCTTTTCCAGGTAGAGGTACATGATCTGTGGACTTTTAATATAGGTTTCCATGGAAAATACAGGATCACCATTTACCACCACAGAATCTACATTCACCAATACGGTATCATCGATCTTTTGAAGGTATAAAGTCCCCTTTTTAAGGCCTTTGATCTCTCCGTTAACGATAAGGTTGCTTTCTTTTTCAGAACAAGCTGTAACGCTTATTAATATCACTAAAAGAAGAGCTAATTTTTTCATTTTTTTAATCTGGTTTTAAAGGAGGGCAAATATCTTATAAATTTCTGTTTAATACTAACTGCCGGACGCTATTTGCATCAAAATTGTACACAAGATGGCGCCATAGGTTCCTACCACGTAGCCAAAGACAGCCAGTAGCACACCAACCGTTGCCAGGGAGGGGTGAAAGGCTGCTGCTACAACGGGAGCGGATGCTGCCCCGCCAACGTTTGCCTGACTTCCCACGGCAAGAAAGAAGTATGGGGCTTTTATAAGTTTTGCAGTAGTGATTAATACAATAACATGAATAAGTATCCAGATCAAACCAATACCAAGTAAACCGGGATTCTCGAAGATTTTCCCCAGGTCCATCTTCATTCCTATCGTGGCTACCAGAATATAAATGAATATACTTCCAATCTTACTTGCTCCCGCACCCTCGTAAGATTTGAATTTGGTGAAAGAAAATATAATTCCCAACGCTGTGGCAATAGTGATCATCCAGAAAAATTGTGAAGAGAAAGACGAAAGTGCACTTTTTGAATCACTAAAAATTTCAAAGTTGGCTAATAAATATTCAGACATACCGTCTGCTCCCCAATGGGCCAGGCCTACCGCTCCAAAAGCGAGAGCCAGCATGATCATAAAATCTGGCAGACTGGGGTTTCTAACCACACTCTCGGCATAAGAGCTCACTTTTACCTTGAGATCTTCAATAGCCGAATTATCTGCTTTCAACCAGTTGTCTATAGAATTATTTTTACCTATTCCCATGAGAATAATGGCCATCCAGAGGTTAGCTACCACGATATCTACCAGAACCATTCCCCCGTATAATTCGGGATTGTATTCATAAATCTCAAGCATGGCTGCCTGGTTCGCTCCACCACCAATCCAGCTGCCGGCGATTGTAGATAGGCCACGCCAAATCGCATCGGGACCTATACCTCCGAGGGTTTCAGGGGAAATAACAGACATGATCAGTATGGCTGCCGGACCGCCCAAAATAATCCCAATGGTTCCTGCAAAGAACATGATCAAGGCTTTTGGACCGAGATTGAATATCGCTTTTAGATCTATACTCAAAGTCATTAATACAAGGGCTGCCGGTAGAAGGTATCGGCTTGCCACAAAATATAACTGTGAGGTGGAGTCATCTATCCAGCCCAGCGAATTAAAAATTGCCGGGATAAGGTAGCACATGAGTAAGGCCGGAACAATTTTATAAAACTTACTCCAAAATCCCTCTTTTTGGGATGAGGTATAAAAAACGAAGCCCAAAGCGAGCATTAACAGACCAAAGACGATCGCATCATTGGTGAATAAAGTAGATCCTTCCATATAATTTTGACTAGGTTGCCGGCAAAATACAATTTTTATTTTTTCGACTCAGGATCAGTTCAAACTTAAATTTTAAGTAAATCTACAATGCTTTTTGCAACACCATCTTCCTTACCTGCTGAAGTGACCATATGGGCGATTTCTAAAACTTCTGGCTTGGCATTACTCACGGCAATGCCCATACCCACACCTTTTAGCATTTCAATATCATTATAATTGTCCCCGAAGGCCATACTTTGAGAAAGCGGTAAATTAAAATGATTTTTGAGAAGATGCTCTACAGCGGTGAGTTTTGATATGGACCTCGGGGCGATCTCCAGGTATGATGGTTTGGACCTGTATAAGTGAAGTTCGTTTTTAAAATTTTGAAGAAGATAGTCTTTTATCCTGTCGATGTTTCCCTCTTCTCCCATGGCCATGATTTTGTGCGCTCCCTTATTTTCACTTTTCCATTTGGAGATCACATCACTGTTTTTCATATGGACCGGTTCAACTTTGGTGTTATTGATCTCTCTACGGGTCCAGAAATCATCTCTTGGAACATACCATTCATCGTTATGAAATAAACTTAAATGAGTATCCCAGGTTTTGTTAAAAGCAGACAGTTCATTTACGATCTCTATTGGGATCTCTGTTGAGCTCACCGGCTTTTCGTCTACCATGATCAAACCGCCGTTATAACTAATTATGGGGAGATGTTCGATTTCCATTTTACGCTGTAAATGCCTCATCGCTGCAGGCATTCGGGATGAAATCAAAATGAATGGAATACTGGAATCTGAGAGTTTTTTAATCGTCTGGATGGTGAAGTCTGATAGGTTTCTTTCGGCATTTAATAAAGTGCCATCAATGTCTGAAAATATGATCTTGAACATTATTCTTCCTGCTTTTTATTTTTAGGGTGTCTTTTAGCGTCTTTCAAAGTGCGGTTGAGCATCCATTCTATCTGTCCATTAGTACTCCTAAATTCATCAGAGGCCCATTTCTCGATAGCTTTCAGCATATCTTCATCTACTCTTAACGCGAATGCTTTCTTTTTACCCATGATTTACTCAAGTTCTTTGATAAATTCGGTCAATACCGGGATCAAATCCGGATGTAACGGCCTGTTAGGTTCGTTATAAGATTTCGTATTCACCAACCGGTCGCTGGTCTTGATTTCCCGAAATATATGATTCATATTTTCGATGATCACTAATCTCGCATTCTCATTAGCCTCGGCCAGTTTTACTGCCTGTTCAGGGGCTACCTGAATATCTGCCGTTCCATTTACTATAAGTATAGGGATGTCTAGTTTTTTTATTTCCTCGGCGGGATCAAATTGCATCCAGCTATACATATAGGGTTGAATACTTTTTCTGAAGATAGACTCCAGCATGGGGCTATAGTTGCTGGTTTTGCCAGCATCTTTCATTTCGTTAAAAGCTTTACGGGCGTTTTCACCTAATTGAGGAGCCATGACGTTCACTTGTTCTACAATGATTTTATCTATGGGTTCTCCCGCACCGGCCAAAGAAATAAAGGCATCAGCTTTTTCCCTGGATGCCAGAATACCCACCAGGGATCCCTGGCTATGTCCGGCGATTACAAGATTCTCAAATTGATCTTTCTCCTCGAAATAGGTAAGGATGTCCTGAACGTCGGTGACCAGGTCTGTGAATCTAAGATCTTCTTCTTTAATTTTCAGCTCGCTCATTTTAAGTACCCGCTTGTCATATCTAAACGACGCGATCCCAGATTCGGCAAGTTTTCTGGCTATTTTTTTCGTTCCGTCATTCTTCATCATGGATTGATTCCCATCACGGTCTGGTGCTCCCGATCCCTGTATGAAAATTACAAGGCTGGTCGCTTTGCCTGATGATGGAACAGTTAAGGTGCCATCAGTAAATTGACTAATCTTAATATTCTCTTCCCTGTATATATCTCCCTGGCTGAAACCTATGAAGTTAAAAGCAAGAAAAAGGAAAATAAGAACGGAATGTTTCATGGTTATTTTATTCATATAATAATTGATCACTTTTCTGGCTTCCTCAGGCTTTTAGCTCCTTATAAGAAATTTTTGCTTATTCCTGGTTACAATTTGTATGCCCATATTTCCCGAAATTTTATAAGCTACTGCTTTCCCAAAGCCTAAGATTCCCCAGCAGCCATATTCAGAGATTGGGGCATAGTCACTTACATAACAATTTTCAATTTCCCTCCAATCATAGTGTCTTTTGAAAGAGCTGAAAAGGGTGAATATTGCAGCAATTTCATGCGTATCAATCCTGATCCTTCCAAAAATACCTTCATTTTTAATGATTTAAAGTTCCGGTGTTTACTACCGGCGTAGCATCTTTGTCTCCACATAATACCACCATAAGGTTGCTTACCATGGCCGCCCTGCTTGTGCTATCAAGATCTACTAACTCTTTTTTGCTTAGCTCGGCAAGAGCCATTTCTACCATGCTAACTGCTCCCTCAACGATTTTATGCCTTGCCGCCACTATAGCTGTAGCCTGCTGTCTCTTTAACATGGCACTGGCGATCTCATTGGCATAGGCTAAATAACCAATTCTGGCTTCTAAAACCTCGATACCTGCTATGTTGAGTCTTTCTTCCAGTTCCTTTTCGAGGGCGTCGCTAACTTCATTTACGCTCGACCTCAGCGTAATATCTTCATCCAGGCCTTCATCTGCAAAATTATCATAAGGATAAAGACTGGCAAGTTTTCTTACGGCTGCATCTGTTTGCACTACTACAAAATTCTCAAAATTGTCCACATCAAAAGATGCCTTAAAAGTATCCATAACGCGCCAGACCAGTATAGTGCTGATCATTACCGGGTTCCCCAGTTTATCATTGACCTTAAGGCGCTCACTGTCAAAATTCCGTGCTCGTAAGGATATTCTTTTTTTGGTATAAAATGGATTAACCCAGAAAAGTCCATTTTGTTTTACTGTGCCCTTATAATCCCCGAATAAAAGTAAAACCCTGGATTCGTTGGGATTTACCAGAATTAACCCGGGTAATAAAAAAATAGAAATTGCAAAGGGGATCGCCCAAAGTGGATTACCGGTTGTAATAATGGCAATGATACTGCCAATAAAGAGGATTAAAATTACGAAAAGCATGATATAACCATTCGAAGCCTTGATTGATTTTTCCTGTGTCATAATTGAAAAGAGTGTGATATTAAAATGATATCATAAATATATAGTATTAATTTTTAATAATCTGTATTCTTAACAGTTATTCTTTTCAAGCTTGATTATATTTGCCGAAAATTATTTAGAAAATGAAGAACTTTCTTATAGCCTTTAGTGTTGTGTTGTGTTCCCAGTTAAGTTTTGCCTCAGGAGGAGATTGGGGTAAAACGGGACATCGTGCTACTGCAGAGATCGCAGAAAATAACTTAACAGATCAGGCAAAAAAAGCCATAAACCAATTGCTGGAGGGATATGGATTGGCATTCGTAGCGAACTATGCCGACGATATTAAAAGCGATCCGGAATATCGGCAATACGGGCCCTGGCATTATGTGAACATAGACCCAGACGCTGAGGAATATGTTTTAGAAGAGGCGAGCGAGAGAGGAGACCTGGTGCAGGCGATACGAAAGTGTATCGAGGTCTTAAAGGATAAGAAGTCCTCTAAAGCAGAAAAGCAATTTCATCTAAAAATGCTTATTCATTTTGTTGGTGATCTGCATCAACCCTTCCATACGGGACATTCTGAAGATAAAGGAGGAAATGATATACAGGTAAGGTGGTTTAACGATGGCTCTAATATTCATAGAGTGTGGGATAGTGAAATGATCGATTTTTACCAGATGAGTTATACCGAGCTTGCCATCAATACCAGGGATCTGTCCAAAAAACAAAAAAAATCTATCCAGAGCGGTAAATTATTGGATTGGGTATACGAATCGCGCGCTATGGCTGAAGACCTTTACGCGGGAGTTGAAAATGGAGATAAATTGGGATATAAATATATGTACGAGCATATGCCTACGGTATTAGATCAATTGCAAAAAGGAGGTTTAAGACTGGCAAAGATCCTAAATTCTATTTACTCAGGGAAGGATTCAGATTCTTAGTAGATTTTTCTGAAGGTTAAATTAACCCTGGGAGAGACAGGTTTTTTCGTTTTTGGGAGCTGATGTTTCCAGAATTCCTGGGTTGTTCCCTGCATTACTAAAAGGCTGCCATGTTGCAGCCTTATTTTATACTTAGCGGCTGGATCCTGCCGGTGTTTTAAATGAAAAATTCTTTCTCCTCCCAGGCTAACAGATGCAATAACCGGGTTTTTACCCAGTTCTTTTTCATCGTCAGAATGCCAGCCCATACTATCCTGTCCATCCCGGTATAAATTTGCCAGACAAACATTAAATTTTTTATCAGCAATTTCCTCACATTTTTCCTTTATCTCTGTTAAGGCAGAAGTGAATGGTTCTGGTTCCATTCTTAGGCCAGAATATGTATAAGTCTTCCCTGGCTCACCGAATAGAGCTGTTAATCGCGGTTGCAGGATCTCCCTGCCAAAAAGTTTGATCTTTTCCTGTTTCCAATGACTATAATTGACCAAAAGGTTCAGGTAATTATCAGCAGTTTCTTTATTTAAAAAAAACTCATAGAATTCCAGATCTCCATCTTTGATATTTATAATTTCCTTTTTCATTTTAGAATCTTAAATAATACCATGCCCACCACATTAAACCGAACTGTAATGGTATTCTTAGTAATAAAATCCATTTAGGAAATCCGGCACCTGCTTTTTTTGAGGTTAACATATAGAAGTGTACCAGTAGAAAAATGGCTAACATCAAAATTATACCATAGATCGCCAGAGATTTAGTTTGATGTAAGATAAGTCCTACACCTAAAATAATTTCTGCTATACCGCTTAGGTATACTAAAAGCTTATGCGCCGGAAGGTACCTCGGCATGATTCGCATATAAATTCTGGGTTTCAGGAAATGAAATATTCCAGCTAT
>JBFGDP010000026.1:0-15100 GCA_041580575.1 Christiangramia sp. | reverse complement strand
TTCTAAAACTGTATTATTCGATCTTAACAAAGCGACTATCAGAAAAGAATCTGAAGAAGCTCTTCAGTCTATCGTAGACATCATGAATGAGTATTCTACTACTATCTTCCACGTGGAAGGACATACAGATAGTACAGGTAGCGATGCTTACAATATGAAGCTTTCTAAGGAGCGTGCTGCCTCTGTAGCTAAATGGTTAGAAGAGCATGGTGTACCTTCTAAGAGATTAACTTCTGAAGGATACGGTGAATCTCAGCCAATTGCTACTAACAGTACTGCTAAAGGAAGACAGGAAAACAGACGTGTTGAAATTTCTCTTGATAAAGACAGAGAGATGAAAGATGCTTCTGAGCAATAGGAATTAATTCCTGATAAATCATACAAGAAAACGCTCCGCATTGCGGGGCGTTTTTTTATTTTAGGCGTATGGAATCATTTATACGCGAAGTACTACAGAAGCTTAATCATTCTGCTACTCCCCTCTCTGAGATCATTTTTATCCTCCCTAGTAAAAGAGCCGGTTCATACCTAATTAAAGAACTTGCAGGCATCTCTGAAAAGAACATCTTTGCCCCTACCATTTATAGCGTTGAAGAGTTTACCCAGGTGGTTTCTGGCCTGCAACCAGTAGACAATACCATTAGCCTTTTTGAATTCTATGATGTATATAAAAGGTTAACACCTAATGAGGATATTGAAGAATTTGAAACCTTTATAACCTGGGCCCAGAGCCTTATCCAGGATTTCAATGAAATAGACCGATATTTGATTGACCATAAACCCTTTTTCAATTATTTATCGGGTATCCAGGATTTAAAACACTGGTATCTCCGGGAAGAGAAGACCGAGCTTATTAAGCGATACCTGAAATTCTGGAAAAACCTGCCCCAATATTACGAGTCACTAGCTGATAGCCTTACCTCTAAAAACCAGGGTTACCAGGGACTCATTTATCGCAAGGCAGCTGAGAATATTGAAAGCTATATCTCAGGAAATAGCCAAAAACACGTCTTTATTGGCTTTAATGCCCTCAATGCTGCAGAGCAATCTATCATCCAGACCTTACTGGAACAACAGCGTGCAGAGGTATTCTGGGATATGGATAAGATCTTTTATGAAGACCCTTCTCATGCTGCCTCTTTGTTTATACGAGAATATTTAAAAGACTGGGAATTTTATAAGACCAATTCTTACGATCATTTTACAGGCAATTATGCATTACCCAAGAATATAGAATTCATAGGAGTTCCTAAAAATATTGGCCAGGCCAAATACATTGGAGAAATTTTAACCTCCCTTAAACCGGAACAGCGACAGAATACCGCCGTAGTCCTAGGAGAAGAAGAATTATTACTACCCGTATTGAATTCCTTACCGGCAGAGATCAATGAGCTAAACATCACTATGGGTTTTCCCATAAAGAATGCCCCGCTAAACTCGCTGTTTGAACATCTTTTCCAGATCCATCTCACCAAAACCAGCGAATATTATTATAAAGATGTGATCTCGGTAATTAACCATCCGGCCCTGAATCCTTTGCTAGATTCCCAGGCAGAACACCTTGCATCAAAGATATATTCAGGAAACCTGGTCTATTTAAAATATGAGGATATACTCTCATCATTCACCGGGGAGCAGTCTGCGATCATCAAAACCTGTTTCCAACCAAAAAATGATTCAGTCAGCAAACTCATAACAGATATCCATGCGCTCATTCAGTTTTTAAAAATTTACCTGAAACAGGTAGAGGATAAAATTGGCCTGGAATTTCTATACCACTTTCATGTTTTATTTAATAAGCTGGAAAACCTGGATAAAAGATATCCGCATTTAAAGACTATAAAATCCCTTTATAATTTTTACAAGGAATTATTAACTACTGAAACCCTGGATTTTCAAGGTAAACCATTTCAGGGTTTACAATTAATGGGAATGCTCGAATCCCGGGCGCTGGATTTTGAAACAGTGATCATCACATCTCTGAATGAAGGAGTTTTACCGGCTGGAAAATCTGATAATTCCTTTATTCCTTATGATCTTAAACAGGAATATAAGTTGCCTACCTACCGGGAGAAGGACGCCGTTTATACTTATCACTTCTACAGATTACTGCAAAGAGCTAAAAAGGTCTATTTACTATATAATACCGAAGCAGACGGTCTTAATTCTGGAGAGAAAAGCCGGTTTCTTACCCAGTTGGAAATAGAAAAACAACCGGCACACCGTCTTAGAAAGATACTTGTGGGCCCCAAGGTTCCTCAGGTCGCAAAGCAACTCAAAGAGATTAAGAAAACACCCGAAATGCTGGACCGCTTGAGGTCTTTAGCGGGTTCTGGTTTTTCACCTTCGGCTTTGACCACTTACATTAGAAACCCCCTGGACTTTTATTACCAGTACATACTGGGAGTCCGGGATCAGGATGAAGTGGAAGAAACCGTCGCTTTTAATACCCTTGGGACCGTGGTGCATAATGCTTTAGAAAATCTTTATAAAGACTACGAGGGGCAATTGATCACACAGGAGATCATAAAAAGCTTTATTGCACAGGCAGACGAACAGATCGCCAGGGAATTTTCAGAAACCTATAGCAAACTCCCACTGGAGAAAGGAAAGAACCTTTTGATTTTTGAAGTAGCCAAGCGGTACCTGCATAACTTTTTAAAGTTCGAAATGAACAGGTTAAAAACCGGGGAAGAAATCCAAATAATCCAGATAGAAAAAGACCTTAAAGTACAGCTTGCTGTAGCTGAATTGCCTTTTTCGGTTTATCTTCGCGGCAAGGTTGACAGGTTTGAAAAATCAAACGGCATTTCCAGGATTGTAGACTATAAGACCGGTAAAGTAGAGTCACGGAACCTTGGCGTTGGTGATTGGGATGAAATAACAAAAGATTATGACAATTACTCCAAAAGTTTTCAGGTTTTAACGTACGCCAGCTTGATTGCGCTGGAGAAAGACCTTAAATTTCCGGCGGAAGCAGGAATTATATCTTTTAAGAATTTAAAATCGGGATTCCTGAAGTTTGAGAAGAAAGAACCCGGAAGCAGGAATAAGGATTCCATGATCACAGAGGAAACCCTGGAGCTGTTTCAAATAGAATTAAAAAAATTAATCGTGGAGATCTGCAATCCGGATATTCCATTTGTAGAAAAAGAAATCAAGAAGAGTTATGGAAGTTTCTAAAGAAAATAACCTCATCATTGAAGGGAAGCACGACAAGCCAATTGTAGCCGACCTGATCTTTAAGGATGATGGTAAACCTAAGCCCATCGTTATTTTTGCTCATGGTTACAAAGGCTTTAAGGACTGGGGAGCCTGGGATGTGATGGGAGAAAAGATCGCCGAAGAAGGTTTTTTCTTCGTAAAATTCAACTTTAGTCATAACGGTACAGATCCAGAGAACCTTACCGAATTTTTAAATATTGAAGCCTTTGGTGATAATAACTATATCAAAGAACTGGACGACCTGCAGTCTGTGCTGGACTGGCTACTGTTACCAGACTTTAAATTTGCCAAACAGCTCAAGCCTGATGATATTAGCCTTATTGGTCACTCTCGCGGTGGCGGTATAGTACTGATTAAAGCTGCTGAGGAAAAAAGGATCACCAAATTGATCACCCTGGCCTCAGTCTCAGATTTCGGCTCGCGATTCCCGGAAGGAAAAGCCCTGGAAGCCTGGGAGAAAAAAGGAGTACAATATATTGTAAATACCAGAACAGGGCAGCAATTACCTCATCACTATCAGTTCTACAAGAACTTCAAAGAGAATAAAGAAAGGCTTAACATAAAAAAGGCGGCTAAAAAACTCGAGATCCCGCATTTAATTGCTCACGGTAGTAATGATACCAGTGTTTCTATAGGAGAGGCGGGAAATCTTTTTGAATGGAGTCCTGCGCCAAAATTATTACTGGTAGAAAATGCAGATCATGTTTTTGGAACAAGTCATCCCTGGAATGGACAGGAACTGCCAAAAGAATTTAAGCAGGTGATCTCTAAAAGTATTGAATTCCTAAAGACCGACAATCAGACCTTATGGGATGAATATGGAGAAACAGATGACGATTAGAAATATATAAACCACTGTAAAATTCAGTGGTTTTTTCATATATGGTCATATTTAATCTATAAGGATTTAAACCATTTTAGCTCTAAAAAAATACTACTTAAGGAGTTGTGTGATTCAGTTATAACTGCATGACCTTAATAGGAATTGATATTAAAATCCCACTTCAACATTTGGCAGCCGGTGAATCCAATGATATTTCCGTAAAATAAAAAACCACTGCGATGCAATAGGCCCCGAAGCGTCTGGAGAACCAGATGACCTTCCTAAATAAAAAAACCACTGCGATGCAGTGGTTTGTTGTGGAGAATATCGGAGTCGAACCGATGACCTTTTGGCTGCCAGCCAAACGCTCTAGCCAGCTGAGCTAATCCCCCGTCTGGGAGCAAATGTAATAATTTTTCCTAAATATAGAAATGTTTATTTTTCCTGATTATTATGATACGGAAAGCATCAATTTCAGACCTTAAAAACATAAAAGCTATAACCGAAGCCTGTGCCCTGGCCTTGAGTGCACAGGGAATCTATCAATGGAACGAGCATTACCCTTCCCTGGAAAAACTCAAAACCGATATTCTACAGGAAGAACTTTTTATTCTTGAAAAAAATGATTGTATCGCCGGCATGATCGTTATTACGCCGGTTAAGGATAAAGAATATATACCTGTAAAATGGCTTACCAAAAGCGAGAATATCCTTTATATCCACCGGCTCGCCGTGCATCCTGATCATTGGGGAATGGGGTATGCCCGGCAATTGATGGATTTTGCCGAGACTCAGGCAAAGCAGCAGCAATATGAATCTGTAAGACTGGATACTTTTAGTCGGAATATAAGAAATCAGCGATTTTACGAGGCGAGAGGATATAAAAAACTGGGTAATATCTATTTCCCTAAACAAAGTGAACATCCTTTTTACTGCTATGAATTACTTTTTTAAGAATGAGGATTTTATATTTGCCTTCAACCCAGATCACTATTGAGTAATTCTATAAGTTTTAGAAATATTAATAAGATCGCTATACCGGCAATTATCGCAGGTATAGCGGAACCATTGATCTCACTCACAGATATCGCGGTAATAGGGAATGTGGATGATAATTCTATTGAAGCTCTGGCTGCCGCCGGGATCGTAGGTTCATTCCTGTCTGCCATTATCTGGATCGTGGCACAGACCAAAACAGCGATCTCTGCAATAGTTTCACAGCACCTGGGAGGTAATAGGTTACACGCTGTAAAAACACTGATCCCACAGGCAATTTTTTTCAATTTCTTGTTTAGTCTGGTCATTTATGCCTCAACTGCTTATTTCGCGAGAGCGATCTTTAGCGCTTACAATGCTGAGGGCCTGATTCTTCAATATTCAGAAGACTATTACCAAATAAGGGCGCTGGGTTATCCTCTAACCCTAGTCACTTTTGCCATTTTTGGGGTCTTTAGAGGTCTTCAAAATACATTATGGGCCATGAAATGCAGTCTCACGGGAGCAGCCGTGAACATTGTGCTGGATTATCTACTGGTTTACGGTGTAGAAGGATTAATACCCCCACTACATCTCAAAGGTGCGGCTTACGCCAGCCTTGCTGCCCAGGCGACCATGTTGGTCATGGCCTTATGGTTCTTCTTCAGGAAAACGCCTTTTCATTTAAAACTTAGCTTCAACATTAACCCTTCTATGAAAGGCTTACTGCTAATGGCGGCTAATCTATTTATTCGTACGGCAGCCTTAAATTTCGCCATATATCTTGCCAATGCTTACGCCACAGACTATGGTAAAAATTTTATAGCGGCTCAAAGTATCCTCATGAACATTTGGCTGTTCTTTAGTTTCTTTATAGATGGTTATGCCAACGCAGGCAATGCCATTGGCGGGAAATTGCTAGGCGCCAGGGATTATAAGAATCTTTGGGAACTTAGTAAGAAAATAAGCAAATATGCTGTCTTCATAGCGCTTATCCTGATGGGCATCTGCACCCTTTTCTATAACCAAATCGGCCTGCTTTTCAACAAGGAAACCAGCGTGCTGGCGTTGTTTTCTTCGGTGTTCTGGATCGTTTTACTCATGCAGCCTGTTAATGCGATCGCATTTATGTTCGATGGTATTTTCAAAGGACTTGGGGAAGCCAAGTACCTGCGTAACGTTTTGCTGGCGGCGACCTTTTTAGGTTTCACTCCTGCCCTGCTCATTTCAGATCACTTTGGACTGCAACTATACGGGATCTGGATCGCCTTCTTTGTATGGATGCTAATTAGAAGTGTTACCCTGGTCATTTATTTCAGAAGAAAATATCTGCGCCGGGAAGTTTAGATTCTGTTAAGTTCGCGTTCGGTTTTAAGCAATATCCTTAACTTTGGTAAAAACCTGAAATTTATGACGACCAGCCGAGAGAACGGAAGTTTATATACCAATATTCAAAATAAGATCGCAACTGTTGAATTCGGCCATCCGGCCAGTAATTCATTCCCGTCTGTGCTTTTAGACCGTTTGGAAAAGGAGATCAATATACTATCAGAAGATGAAAATGTTAATATAATCCTCCTCAAATCTGAGGGGGAAAAAGCTTTTTGTGCAGGAGCTTCATTCAATGAACTAATAGAGATCAATGATCTGGAATCCGGGAGAAAGTTCTTTTCCGGCTTTGCCAATGTGATCAATGCCATGCGGGAATGTAAAAAGCTTATTATCGCCAGAGTGCAGGGTAAAACCGTAGGTGGTGGAGTTGGGCTCGTTTCGGCCTGTGATTATGCTATGGCCACAGAAGCTGCTTCTATCAAATTATCTGAATTAAGTATTGGCATAGGTCCATTTGTGATCGCCCCGGCGGTTGAACGAAAAATGGGAGTGGATGCCCTGACTGAATTGACTCTGGCAGCTCATGAATGGAAAAATGCCTATTGGGCCAAGGAAAAGGGTCTTTATGCCCGGGTTTTTGAGACTATAGAGGATATGGATAAAGAATTAGAATTTTTTACCGAAAAACTGGCTTCATACAATCCCCAGGCATTAAGCGAAATGAAAAAGCTTTTATGGAAAGATACCGACCACTGGGCGCACTCCTTGTATGAAAATGCAGCGATTTCAGGTGAACTCGTACTTTCAGATTTCACCAAGAATGCTCTGGCGAAATTCAGAAAATAGCATATGTATATTAAAGCCATCATACTGCAAACCAGTAAAAGTCAAGCTTACGAACTTGGTCACAACATAGGAAGTTTTATAGGAGAAAACATCTACCTGTTAATTGCTCTTATCGTAGGGATGGTTGCCGCGATCGTCATGAGAAAAAATTTAAAAGAAAAACCATGATGCAGGAACATTTACCAAAAGACAAAGATCCCAGCGAGGTACAGGAATGGGGCTGGACGCTGGAAGAATTCATCGCCGAAAATTTCTGGTATTTGCTGGCAATTCTGGTCCTGCTGGTACTCTTTTTCTATGCCCGTCATCGCTGGAGTATTAGAAACTCGAGAAAATACAAGAATTAATGGACAAGGATACCTGGGAAATTTTCAGCTTTTTTAGTGGTATGGGGTTCTGGCTAATTCTGGCCCTAATCCTCATTGGAGTATTTGTTTACAAAAAGTTCAAAAATTAAACTACCTCGTTTTTAGCCAGCCTGTGATGCTCAATCTTGGAACCTTAACGGGTTTCACCTCATACTCCAGCTCCTGGCTTTCAAAGATCACCACTCTCCCCGGGAAGGGATAAACTTTAACCTCCTCTTCAATCCCATTAGCTGCAGTATAGATCGCAAGTTCCCCCCCATTTTCAGGCTTCCAGTCCTCATTGTTTAAATAGCAAACCATAGACAGTTTCCTTCTACCGTCATTTTGAAAAGTGTCCAGGTGCCTTTTATAAAAAGTTCCTTCAGGGTAAACCGCATAATGAAACTCCTTATGAAGAATACCCATAAAACAGGTCTTATTTAAGTAATCTACCAGCGAGTTTATCTTATTGAAGAATACGTTTTCCGCCGGGCCTGCATCGGCTTCATTGATCCAGAGTATGAAATCACCGCGCACAGATCTGGCTATCACTTCATTGGTACGGTTGCCAATGGCAGCTTTCTTAAAATCATCTTCTTCATATTTATGAAGCAACGACGACCGCAAAAGCTGGACTTCTTCCAGGTCAAAAAAGTCATCGATGATGCTGTACTTCTTTTCAAGAATATCATCAATGATGCTCTCATAAAGCGGGTTTGTAGTGAATTCCAACTGGTCATACAGTTCAGGTATATAAGTGGTCATTGCCTGGAAAAATTTCGCAAATGTAATTTATATTTCAATTCAGAAAAGTTAAAAATTCAAGCTGAAAATTTCATTTATCTTTGCAGCAAAATCTGTTGGAATGAGTAACATTAGAATCACCAAGCAATTCACTTTTGAAACCGGTCATGCCCTTTACGGCTATGACGGGAAATGCCGTAATGTACATGGTCATAGCTATAAACTGAGTGTTACCGTCATTGGCCAGCCCATTACAGATAAAGATCATGTGAAGTTCGGAATGGTTATAGATTTTGGTGATCTAAAAAAGATCGTGAAATCTGAGATCGTGGATGTGTTTGACCATGCTACGGTTTTCAATAAAAATACTCCCCACATTGAGCTGGCTAAGGAATTAAAAGATCGCGGCCACCATGTAATACTTGTTGGATATCAACCTACCAGCGAGAATATGGTCATAGATTTTGCTAAAAAGATCAAAAAACATTTACCCTCACACATCAATCTTCACTCTCTAAAACTTCAGGAAACAGAAACATCTTTCGCTGAGTGGTACGCCAGTGATAATAATTAGGGCGCAACCCTATCGGGTCGGGCTATCCGCTTTTAGTCCCGCAAAAGCGGGAGCTAACCGCTGCTATCCCTTGCGCAAATATCAGTCTACAGCTTTAAGTCGCAGAAGGCAGTTGAATTCATCTAATTGTCGCCCTGAGCCCGTCGAAGTGCGTGTCTCTTTTTATTTCTCTAGTGAGATCCTGAAACAAGTTCAGGATGACGAAATTTTATAAATAATTATTGTCATTTCGACGCAGTATGACGAAGAAGAAATCTCTTTAGTGAACCAAATTTCAATTAAATTTTTCTCTCTGTTCAAAATGAAATATTTACCGAGCCTAATTTTCTGAAATTACTTCGTCTTTCTTCGGAACTATTAGACAAGTTGACGATGACTAAAATTCGTAAAAAACAACTCGTATTTCAACCAACGCGAGAAATCTTATATCTTTACCCCGAACAAATCATCTATGGATATCCCGCAAGGCAAAAAGATCTATTTTTCCAGTGATAATCACCTTGGTGCTCCAACTATGGAGGAAAGCCGTGAAAGGGAACTTATTTTTGTGAAATGGCTGGATGAAATCAAAAAAGATGCAGCGGCTATTTTTCTCTTAGGAGACCTTTTTGATTTCTGGTTTGAATATAAGCACGTAGTTCCTAAAGGTTTTGTGCGGACCCTGGGGAAACTCGCCGAAATTAAAGACAACGGCATTCCCATTTATTTTTTCGTGGGAAATCATGACCTCTGGATGAACGATTATTTTGAAACGGAGCTAAATATTCCCGTTTATCATCAACCAAAAGAATTCAAGTTCAACAATAAGACATTTTTAGTGGGACACGGTGATGGCCTGGGACCCGGTGATAAAGGCTATAAAAGGATGAAGAAGGTTTTTACCAATCCCCTTTCCAAATGGCTTTATCGCTGGCTGCATCCGGACCTGGGAGTACCCCTGGCGCAATATTTTTCTGTGAAGAATAAAATGATCTCCGGCGATGAAGATCAACAATTCCTGGGCGAAGAAAAGGAATGGCTTATTCAGTATTGTCGAAGAAAACTGGAGCAAAAGCATTATGATTATTTCCTGTTTGGACATCGCCATCTCCCCCTGGAGATCGAACTTAATGGAAGTTCCACTTATGTGAATACCGGGGATTGGATCAATTTTTACACTTATGCCGAATTTGACGGTGAAAAGTTACGCCTAAGGAAGCTGGAAGATTAAATACTCTCCCTGATATCCTTTAATTTAAGCTGGATCTTGGTATTCCCGTTCCAGGTATTTTCATCGAGACTGTAAACCGCGTCGAATTTTTTACCCTCTTTTATTAGATCCAGTTTATCTCCCAGATTGAATCCTATTACATCAAACGTGACCTTTGAGCCTTCCTGTTTTACCTGGCATTTAAGATGGGTCTTATCTTCCCCCACACATTTCCCAAAGCCTGTATCGGTCAAACCGCGGGTCATAAAAACCGGGGACATATTCCCGGGACCAAATGGCGCAAACTGTTTCAGTATCCTGTAGAATTTAGGAGTGATTTCCTTTAAATTCAATTCTTCATCAATAGTGATTTCCGGCGTTAACAGGTTCCTGTCTATAGTTTCAGCAACTACCTGTTCAAACTTATTCTTAAAATTGAGATATTCAGATTCCATCAAAGTAAGCCCGGCAGCGTATTTATGGCCTCCGAACTGCTCTATATGATCTTTACATCCCTCCAGTGCTTCATAGACATCGAATCCTTTGACAGACCTTGCTGAAGCCGCCAGTCTCTCTCCACTACGGGTAAATACCAGTGTCGGTCTGTACCAGGTTTCGGTCAACCTGGAAGCTACGATCCCGATGACTCCTTTATGCCAGTTTTCATCATAAACTACTGTAGTTAATCTCTTCTCCTCTTTTTGTTCTATGATCTGCCGCTTTGCCTCTTCGGTAATAGTTTTGTCGGCGCTCCTTCTATCTGTATTGTACGCCTCGATCTCTTCGGCATATTTTTTTGATATTTCTTCATCCTCTTCCGTCAAAAGATTTACCGCATGCAAGCCGTGTTTCATTCTTCCAGCGGCATTGATCCTGGGAGCCACGATAAAGACCACATCAGTGATACTCACATTCTTCCTGTCTCCAAGTAAACTTTTGATGCCTCTTCTGGGAGCCACATTTATCACGTGCAGACCATGATAAGCCAGAATCCTGTTCTCCCCGGTAATAGGTACAATATCTGCCCCGATTGCTGTCGCGACCAGGTCCAGGTAAGGCAACAAGGTCTCCTCGGGTTCATTATTTTTTTGAGTAATGGCCTGTATAAGTTTAAAGCCTACACCACAACCGCAAAGCTCATCATAAGGATAATTGCAATCTTCCCTTTTTGGATCCAGTACTGCTACAGCGTCGGGAATCTCGCTCCCGGGCCTGTGGTGATCACAGATGACGAAATCAACCCCTTTCTCCCTGGCATAAGCAACCTTTTCTATGGCCTTAATTCCACAATCCAAAGCGATTATAAGACTAATATCATTATCTGCAGCATAATCTATCCCTTTGTAGGACACACCATATCCTTCTTCATAACGATCTGGGATATAAGTAGCCACATTGGGATACCTGAATTTCAGGTAGGAAGACATCAAGGCTACACTGGTCGTTCCATCAACGTCATAATCCCCATAGACCATAATATTTTCATCATTTTCCATGGCCAATTGAATGCGTTCAACCGCTTTGTCCATATCCTTCATAAGGAAAGGATCGTGTAATAGCTTTAGATCTGGCCGAAAGAACTTTTTAGCTTCCTCGAATGTGGTGATTCCTCGCTGAACCAGTAGTTTTGAAACCGGCACACCTACTCCTAATTTGTCTGCCAGGGCATTTACAGTAATAGGGTCGGGTTTGGGTTTTAAAGTCCAGCGCATAGATCTATAAATTAATTGGATGCCGAAATTAGCAAAAACAAGTTACAGGATTTTAATTCTTCAGCTTAAAATTTCGGCAATTTTATTCTGCAATTCGGGAACGATTTCCTCTTCGAACCAGGGATTCTTCAAACGCCAGAACCTGTTCACGGGCGAAGGGTGCGGCAGGGGCCAGAATTCAGGAAGAAATTGCTGATGATCCTTTACCATGGCCGTGAGTGTCCCCGATTTCCCCAGGTAATACTTGGTAGCATACGAACCAATCAGGATCTTGAGTTTCGTGCTTTCCAGTTGGTTCCACACCCGGTTATGCCAGAGTGGCGCACATTCTTTTCGAGGCGGAAGGTCCCCGGTCTTAGCCTTTCCGGGATAACAAAAACCCATGGGCAGAATGGCGAAATTATCGGTATTATAGAAAGTGTCCTCATCCACGCCCAGCCATTCCCTCAATTTCTTTCCGCTCTGGTCTTTCCATGCAATACCAGATTCATGAACCACTCTTCCGGGTGCCTGGCTTATTAGCACAATTTTTGATTTTCTGCTTGCTTCAATTATTGGCCTGGGGCCCAGAGGTAAGTGTTCGCCACAAACCCTGCAATCTCTTATTTCACATAAAAGATCTTTCAAATTATCAGGATTTTCCCTCTACCACGATCACGAGCTCACCTTTTGGCGGTCGATCTGTATAGTGCTGTAAAACTTCAGTTGCTGTTCCCCTAATGGTTTCTTCGTGCATTTTTGTGATCTCACGGGAAACGGACACTTTTCTTTCGGCCCCAAAATATTCTACAAAATTGCCGAGCGTTTTGATAAGTTTATGAGGAGATTCATAAAAGATCATAGTACGGTTTTCTTCTGCAAGTATTTTCAACCGCGTTTGTCTACCTTTTTTAACAGGAAGAAATCCTTCAAAAATGAACTTGTCATTAGGCAGTCCGCTATTTACAAGGGCTGGTACAAAAGCCGTTGCCCCGGGAAGACAGTCTACCTCTACCCCAGCTTCCACACAGGCCCGGGTCAGCAAAAATCCCGGATCTGAAATTGCCGGGGTACCGGCATCACTAATAAGTGCCACGGTTTCTCCTGCCTGGATCCTGGAAACAATATGATTTACCGTCTTATGCTCATTGTGCATATGATGGCTTTGCATAGGTGTTGAAATTTCAAAATGTTTAAGCAGTTTACCGCTATTGCGGGTATCCTCGGCGAGGATAAGGTCTACTTCTTTCAGCACCCTTATGGCCCTAAAAGTAATATCCTCCAGGTTCCCTATTGGCGTTGGAACCAGAAACAATTTTCCCATAGATTTTATTACTGCTGTTTATCGAATTTGTTCTCGATATGCGCCATAAAACGCTCTTCGTATTCTTCCTTTGATTCCCAGTGCTTATAATCTGGTTTTACTACGAGCTCGATGAATTTTCTAGCCTCGTCCAGGCTGGTAAAAGTATTGAGTTGTGAAAGTACGCGATTATAGTCGGCAGTATTCCCGTCAAAAAGATGCTTGATATAGGCCAGACGCTCATTTAAGCCAATATTGATCCCTTTTTTAAGGCGATCGTTAAGGGATTTCGGTTTATTGCTTTTTTCCACTTGATTCACCGGTTCAAAATCGGGAAGATTATCATAATCGACGCCGATATTTCTGAAATCAGGTTTTTCTTTCCGTGGAGATTCCTGCTTTGGAGATGAAGGAGCAGCATTGATACTTTCCATAATGAAATCTACCTTTTCTGCTTCAGGTGGCATTTGAGCTACGATATCCTTTATCTTTTCAGTATTAGGTTCTGTGATAGCATCCAGGTCTTTATTGTACTCGGTTCCATCAGGATAGAATTCGTCATAAAGATTTTTTTGAGCCTGGACTTCAGGTTTCTTTTTCCCGGCTTTTTTAACCTCCCGGGGTTCTTCCTGCAAATGCTTTTCAGTAAAAGATAAAATGGTAAGCTTTTCGTAAAGATCCTTTGCCATTTCCTTTAGCTGACCTGCGTCCATATTCCCTTTTTCCTGAAGGATCTTTTCAGCAATACTGATCAATTTTGCTTCAATTTTATTTTTCATCTGTCAATGATTTTTTCAACTTTTAGTTAAAGAGTGAAAGGCATAAAAATTCTCTTTTCTGTGGAAAAATATGCCCTCCTTATTTCATAACTTTAAAGATTCCCGCTTTACCAGGGTTGTATTTTTAATAAATTTGTTCCACCTTTATGCGAATGAGGCAATTCCCCATTTCGACTTGAAAAATACAAAATGTTTCTCGAAAATACAGTAAATCACGAAGAGCAATTTGGCTGGATTGAAGTTATTTGCGGCTCTATGTTTTCCGGTAAAACCGAAGAGCTTATACGAAGACTTAAACGCGCTAAATTTGCCAAACAGAACGTAGAGATCTTTAAACCTGCGATAGACACCCGGTATGATGAAGAAATGGTAGTATCTCATGATTCCAATGAAATTAGATCTACTCCGGTGCCTTCTGCCTCCAATATCAGGATCCTGGCAGATGGTTGTGATGTGGTGGGGATAGACGAAGCGCAGTTCTTTGACGATGAGATCGTCACCGTATGTAATGACCTGGCTAACCGCGGGGTAAGGGTAATCGTTGCCGGCCTGGATATGGACTTTAAGGGGAATCCTTTTGGTCCTATGCCTAATCTTATGGCTACGGCCGAATATGTGACCAAAGTGCACGCTGTTTGTACCAGGACAGGTAATCTTGCGCAGTTTAGCTATAGAAAGGCGATCAATGATGACCTGGTATTCCTTGGGGAAAATGAAGAATATGAACCTTTGAGCCGTGCCGCTTATTATAAGGCTATGCTCAAGGAAAGAGTGAGAAAACTCGATGTGCAGGACCCTGAAGAATTAAAATCTAAACCCACAGAAGAAAATGCCTGAAGCCAAAGAAACCGTTCTGGAAATTAATCTTGGAAACCTGGCTCATAATTATCATTTTTTAAGATCTAAAATAGATAAGGACGTTAAGTTTTTATCGGTAGTAAAGGCTCACGCCTACGGAAGTGATTCTGTAGTCATCGCAAAGAAACTACAGGAACTGGGCACCGATTATTTCGCCGTGGCCTACGTGGAGGAAGGTATCTTGTTGCGCGAAAACGGTATCACGAAACCTATCCTGGTACTGCATCCTCAATTCACCCATTTCGAAGAGATCATAGAACACTGCCTGGAACCCAACCTTTACAGCGAGAAGATCTTAAGATCCTTCATTTCTACCGCTGAAAGATTAAATCAGAAAAACTATCCCGTCCATATAAAGTTAAATACCGGTTTGAATCGTCTTGGTTTTGATCAGCCCGAAATACCTACCATTAA
>JBFGDP010000025.1:0-15185 GCA_041580575.1 Christiangramia sp. | reverse complement strand
CAGGATATTATCACGTTCTACGTTTTCAGTAAAAGCATAGAATTTATTGGCAAGTCCGGCTGCTTTGATCTCATAATCGTTATATCCATCACCAATAACATATACGTCCCCTTTAAGATCCATTTGCTTAAGAAGCTCCACCTTGCCATTACTGGAAGAAAGCACGTTTTCTTTATCGAATCCTATAATATTTCCTGTATCGTCAAATACAAAATTATTAGCATAAACATTTTCCTCTTTTACCCCGTATTCCCTGACTATAGGAATAATAAACTCTTTAAAACCATTGGAAATGATATAGATACGATCCTGATATTCGGTAAAAAACTCTTCATTTCGCACAAATGAAACAGACACTTTAAATTTTAATTTTTCGATAAGTTGAGGTAATTCATCCTTATGAGCTTCGAGAATTCCCAGCCGTCTTTCAAGGGACTCTCTAAAAGCGAGCTTGCCGCCCATAGCGAGGTCTGTAAGCTCTTTTAACTCCTCTAACTTCTTCTTTTTATTGGGATTATTGGCTAAACTTATCTCTCCCAGTACATCCAGTGCTTCCACCTGGGTAAATGTACTGTCGAAGTCGATCACGAAATGTCTATTATCCTCCATAATTCAACGCAGATTATTTCTTAGAACTGATAAAACTAAGTCTTTTTAGGGCATTTAGAAACACAATTTTTTAGCGACCGGAATTCAATTACAGTTTCCGCAAAAAAGCTTTGAAAAATTTCAAAAAACAGAAAATATCCTTTCTACCGGGCTAGATTTTAAAGAATCGTCAACGTATCATTAAATTCTTTTTAATCGATAAAAAGTAATTATTGTCAGAAATTTAATCCTTCTGTTCAAGTATTCAATCAAAATCAATGCTTCTTAGCAATATTTCCAATACATTTAAAGTATCAATTTCGTGATACGATTTTAAGCAATACCCCTGTGAAAATGATTTCTGCTTAATTGGAATATGAAAAACCTGTTCAAAAAACAGCAAGACGATAATGTTCCCGTAATTCCATCGGTAAAAACTGGATTAGGAACATTCGGCGGGGTTTTCACTCCTTCTATATTGACCATTCTTGGCGTGATCATGTACCTGCGCTTTGGTTGGGTGGTTGGTAATGTAGGTTTGCTGGGAACTTTACTTATTGTCACCCTTTCTGTATCCATCACTTTCCTGACAGCCCTGTCGGTGGCCTCGATCGCTACAGACCAGCAGGTGCGTGCCGGCGGTGCATATTATATGATAAGCCGATCGCTTGGCGTGGAGGCCGGTGGTGCCATTGGCATTCCTCTTTTTATAGCACTAACTCTTTCTATTGCTCTTTATACTGTTGGTTTTGCTGAAAGTGTGGTAAATGTATATCCCAATCTCGACTTTAAAACTGTAGGAATGGTGACCACAGTCCTGGTAGGAGTACTCGCCATGATTTCGGCAAAAGTAGCGATCAGGGCACAATATTTCATCATGTTTGGAATAGGTCTTTCCCTGGCGTCCCTCCTCTTGGGCAGCCCCCTGGAAGAAGTGGAGGTAGAAATGTGGACTGCATCCAATAACAACAGAGAAAGTTTTTGGGTAGTTTTTGCGGTATTTTTCCCGGCTGTTACGGGCATCATGGCTGGCGTCAATATGTCTGGAGATCTCAAAAATCCATCTAAATCGATACCAAAAGGAACTTTTGCAGCGATTGCCGTAGGCTATATAATTTATATGGGACTTCCAATAATTTTGGCGAACAGGGCCAGCGCAGAATCCCTGATCGCCGATCCATTGATCATGAGGAAGATCTCATATTGGGGAGATGCGATTCTCATAGGCGTCTGGGGAGCTACACTTTCCAGTGCCGTAGGCAGTATCCTGGGAGCGCCAAGGGTTCTTCAGGCTTTAGCCCGGGACCGGGTATTACCACAATGGTTAAGCTGGCTTGGTATAGGGACAGCAAAAGATGATTCACCCAGGTATGGCACCCTTTTTACCATGTTCATAGCCCTTATTGCCGTATACCTCGGAAATCTGAATATAATCGCACCTATTTTAACTATGTTCTTTTTAACCACGTATGGCGTTTTAAATGCGGCTGCCGGCATTGAAGGCATATTGGCCAGTCCCTCATTTCGTCCATCATTTAAGATTCACTGGATATTTTCATTATTGGGAACCGTGGGTTGTATCGCCGTAATGTTCCTTATTAATGGAATGGCGACCGGGATCGCATTTATTTTTATAACTATAATCTTTATCTGGTTACAAAGCAGGGAGATGAAAACCGCCTGGGGTGATGTACGCCGCGGCGTCTGGATGGCACTGGTAAGAATTGGTCTATTAAACCTTAGTACAGAAAAGGATTCTAAAACCTGGAGACCACATCCGCTGGTTCTTTCAGGAGCCCCTACTAAGCGTTGGCATCTAATTGATTTTGCTTCCTGTATCACCCATAACCGGGGAATTTTGACCGTTGCCACCGTGCTTACCAGTAAACTTACCACCATAGAACGCCGGAAGCAGATGCAACTGAATATTGAAGATTTTCTCACTAAAAGAAGTTCCAGGGGATTTGCCAGGGTCATCGAGGCCGATGACACTTTTGAGGGAGCTGAAAATTTTGTAAGAGCTTATGGCCTGGCTTCGCTGGAGCCTAATACGATCATCCTGGGGGATAGTGAGAATATTATGTTTAGAAAGAGGTATTGCGATATGATCACCAATTTCTATAAACTAAGCCGAAACCTGGTCATAATTAAAGAAAACAAAGATAAAGGGTACGGCAAAAGAGAAAATATCGATATCTGGTGGGGTGGCCTGAAAGGGAATGGAGGATTACTTATGATCCTGGCCTATCTCCTGAAAAGCAGCCGGACCTGGTACGGGGCAAAGGTAACCCTCAAGATCATGGTAGATACTGAAAAAGCTGCTGCAGATACCCGACAAAATCTCCTGGAAGTCATTAAAAAGCTACGAACAGGGGCTACCCTAGAAGTGATCGTTGCTAACGGACGTAGTTTTGATGAGGTCTTAACTCAATCATCTGCTCAGGCAGATCTCATATTCATGGGTATGAAAAGTCCAGATGCAGATTTTGAAAACTATTATGCAGGGTTACAGACCAGGCTCAGGCATCTTCCCTCCACGGCGCTTGTATTAGCGGCCGAAGAGATCTCATTTGGTGAAGTACTATTACAGCAGGATGAATTTAGAAAAGATTGATAGTCGCTAAAACCCTGGTAGTCAAAAGCACTGCATTTTTAATTCGCGAATTCCCAAAATTTCCTTGATTTTTCTGTAACAAATTTGCGGGTAGCCCTACTCGTCATAGGGATTTCAATATCCAAAATCAAAGGATAATACCAGGCCACTTAAAGAATATGGCAGATTGAGTAGGGTCGGTTTGCCTATTCTGGTCTGGTATACTTTTTCAAATTCTGCAAGTTCAAATACCGAGGCAAATAAGAAAAGCCGAAACTTAATTCGGCTTTTGTTTGGCTAATTCAATGATTTCTAAAAAATTAATAATCATTGCAATTAATTTTCACTTCAGTTCGTCATATATAACCTCCTTCTTTTTAGTTATTTATATATACGCTAAAAGTGTGCCTGCAGTTTTATTTTAAAGACGTGATCGCTTAAATCTTTAATGCTATCGCACCATTTTAATGATATTACACTAATTTCAACCTGAATTTCTCTAAATCTTGCAATTTTCGTGAAAACAGGTTTATTCTATTAAGAAAATCCGGAATATAAAATCTGGCTGTTTATATTTACCAAACCAATCCCTGAAATATGGAAAAACACATCTTAGTCCCAACTAACTTTACCAAGCATTCCTGGAACGCGCTTATTTTTGCCATGAATCTATATAAGAGACATGCCTGCACGTTTTACCTGATTAATGCCTACCATTCACAGAATTTCTTAACTGATGCGCTGCCCCTGGGCCGTAGCCAGGATGAAGAAGACAGCGAAAAGGCAACGTCAGAGAAAGGCCTGGACAGGATGCTGAAGGGGCTGGGATTCAGAAAAGAAAATGTTAAGCATCAATTCGAAACTATTTCTCATCAGGGTAATCTCATAGAAGGAATCCAGGAAAGTTCAGATAAATTTGGAATAGACCTGATAATTCTTGGCGCTCCGGGAGACTCCGCCGGGATTAATGTAGGTCATGACAATAAAATTTCCAAGATCACTGAAGAAATCGAAAAATGTCCAATTCTGGTCATTCCGGAAGATTATGAGTTGAAGAAGGATAAAGATCTGGAGATCGTATTCCCTACTAATTATAGATTGCCATTCAAGCAAAAAGAGTTAATGCCACTGGTAGAACTTACCGAAGGTCTGGGAGCATCAGTACGTGTATTATATATAAATACCGAAAGTAAACCCCTTACTCCGGAACAGGAAGAAATCAAAGGTGAATTATCCAAGCATTTATCTGAAGTTCCTTTTCACTTTCATATTCTTACTCAAACCACTCCCTCAACAGGAGTGCATTTATTCATAGAAAGCAGGGAATGTGATCTTCTGGCATTATATCAAAGAAAACAGGGATTTTTCTCAAGAATATTTCAACGTACAAGATCTAATGATCTCAATTTCGATCCTAGATTACCGGTGTTGATTTTAAAGGAAATAAATTAAAATAACAAAGGGAACAAAAATGAATATTTCACATTATAGTTCCCTTTGTCTGCTGTAATCTTCGCCTGGCATTATCCAGACAATCAACAGGTATATTCTCAGCTCAACTTAAAGATAGCACCCTGTACAACTTTCTAAAGATAATCAATAAGATATTGATCTACAATATATTACAGTTATTTTTTAATGTTATTTCATATAAATTTACTTCATTATAATTAAGATAATCGGTTTTAGAAGATCACTAAATATGCATGGGACAGATTCTATGATTTTATATTAGGATAAGTGCAATAAAAAAACAAAAAGCTATTTTTTCTTTTTCAAATAAGGGGTTTTTAGTACTTGTAATTCCTTCCTTTATCTGCTTCCAGGTGAACCCCCAGGCTTAAAACCATACGGTTTACAAAATTGAAATAAGAAACCACGAGACTGGCATCAAGTATAGCTGCATCGCTGAAGCCTTTCTCGCGAAGCGGTTTGGTTAGATCATTATCTGCAGAAAACCCCGGGTCTAATGTTAGCTTCTCGGCATAGGAACATAACTGAACATCTGGCGTACTAAGCCCGGCTTTTTTATAATCCAATTTTAGCTGATCCAGTCTTTGGTCGTCTTTCCAATAATGGTTAAGCGCACTTCCGTGGTGAGTAGCACAATAGCTGCAATTATTGCTCACAGAGACGACCACCGCGATCATTTCCCGCTGGGCCCTGGAAAGTTCACTACGGGAGAACATGATCTCCATATACAACTCCATATGCTTCACGATACTTTCGGGTCTAAGACTCTGTATCTTGTGCACTTCGGCCAGTTGTCCCCGTTGTTCTATAAGTGCATTATAGATCTCCTTTAAACGGCCTTCAGCCTCCTCGGGCTGGATCACATTAATTCTACTCATGCATACTATCTTTGCCAGTGAAAATAGTAAATTTCATTAAGAATTTAATTGCCGTAGATACTGGTTTCATAGAATGCAGGTATAGAAAACCAGTACCCCATAAAGGACCTGGCATTTCCAAATGTCTCGCCTGTGCGGGGACCCTCTACCGCAACACCAAAGACATCCCATTTATTATTTTCCTGATCGGTTAACAGGATATTGGAATTCTCAAGCACGTATTTAAAGTCAAGTTCTGTCTGAGTAACATCCAAAGCGTATGATACTATGAAATCCTGGTTTCCCACAATCAAATATTCTGTTCCGGCTATGTTTTCCCTGATGATATTATTACCAGGTCCAAAATGAACGAAACGGTAAACCCGTGCCTGATCTTCAAAAGTAATGGCATGTACTCTTTCCTTTAACGGTAGCCTTTCGTCCTTAGCCACCGGAAAAAGAAAACGATCATTGTTAGTTGCATAATCACCATATGGAGATGTGCCGTATGGCCTGGAAAAACCAGTATTCAGGCTTAATACCTCGGTCTCTGGATAAAGTTTTTTCCATGTGCCCCAGTTGGTTTCCACCATGGAATAGAAGGCAATCTTTTGTCCTTTAAGTTCGCCGTTCACGCACTCATTGAGAATCTGGGACCAGTTACTCCCCGTAGCACGATCATATGGGATGAGATTCGTATTGTATAACAAGCCGGAGACTCCAAAAGTTGTTTCGGCTCGGTTAATATTCCGGTTCCATCCTATACCCGTTCCCGTTAACGGGCAATAAGTAATGGCAATAGCCTCCTCTAATAATTTATCGTTTACGATCTCGTGCCAGTCCAGCACAATATGAGGATAGGCCCTAACTATATTTCCACTTTTAAATCCTATCACCAGGTCTGAATCTTCCAGATAGGTATCTGCCGTTGTGAAATGAGGATCTATTAGGGCAGGAATTCCATCCTTGCCTGGACCGCCATCATACACTTCATCTACAGGAATACTCCAACTCGCATCGCTGCTTCCCTGTTCTCCATTCTCACCGGGTTGGTTTACCGGATCCTGACCAGTGGTGGTAGGAGCCACGGTAGCCTCAGAATCTGATGAACTGCAACCCGTAAATATTACCATTAAACAAAGTATGAGCAATTTTTTCATTGTATTATATTTAAATCGTTTCTATTATCCCTGATTATATAAGTGATCCCGGCCGTAAACCGGTAAGTGGGGGTTAGCTGGGTTCCTTCTACATAACTATACAGGGGAAGTTCTGTTCTTAGACTAAGGCTAAGATCTCCAAACAGGAGAAAATTTAACTCTGGCCTTATAAATATCCAGTCTCCGCCGGTATTGGGGATCAATTGTTCATCTATACGGTCGCCGTCTACTTTTCTGTATTTTAGAATAAGGCCGGGGGAAACAAGATTATTCAACAATAGGAATTCATCTACATACCCCAACTGAGCCTGTATTTCGTTCCCGAATTCATAGGTGGCTGCATTATTGAGATATTCACTATTCTCTCCTGTTAGCCGATAAATAATACTTGCCGTGACCACGCCAGAGGGTCGAATATCCAGCGCTTTATTAAAAGAAAACCATCCCAAACCATCCCATGCTCCACTGCCGGGTTGTAGATCTGCGGTTAACTGAATTCCATTCCCATCTTTGAGATCTGAATCCCCTGTGGGTATCTTGGTCCCCACCCCGATACTGGTTTGACTATTTTTCATAAAAAGATCAGGGAAGGCATATTTAAGAAGCAATACAGTATCCCCGAATCCCATGGTCTCGGTAAAATTCTCATTCCCAAATTGACTGATAGTACGGGACTGGTTTACCCATGAAACCAAAATTTCAGCCGAAAATCTGCTGGTAAAGGCATAACCACCGCCAAGCAAAACTGAATGAGTTAATCTTTTCCTCGAGTCATCATCTAATTCTTTAGTGCCCACATTAAGAGTGTTGAGATTGTTGAGATCATAATTTAAAGATATCGTCCAGGTATTCTTCCCTTCATTGGGCAGGCCTATATTATTGGAAAGAGGAACTCCACCGGAACAACAGGTTTGCCCAGCTGCCCCCACACTCCCTAAAAATGCTATAAACAGGATGATTCTTTTCTTCATTCACTTGATTTTTCAATTATTATGATGAACTATTGATTTTCATCCTAACAGGATTACCCTCACCACATAAAGTTCAGGTGCTGCCAGGTTTATTAAGTTCCATATTTATTTCAATATCCACATTATCACTCACAACTATAGTTGCAGCCCAGTCACCAACACCCACACCATAATCTGTTCTATCCAGGCTGGTTTTGAATAATAAACCCATTATTTGAGTATTCTCCTTCATTGGGTGGTCCATAATCCCGGTGATATGGAATGGCACTTCCACGATCCTGGTAACATCTTTGATAGTTAGTTTTCCCCTTACCACATAATCTTTCCCAGATTCTTTTGTAATCTTAGTAGATTCAAAAATGATCTCGGGAAATTTTTCAGCATTAAAGAAATCAACAGACTTAAGGTGACGATCCCTTTTTTCATTATTGGTATCTATACCGGATACCGGTATCCTAAAGCTAAACTTACTACCACTTAGGTTTTCAGGGTCAAAAAAGAAAGTACCTTGCTGAGCATTAAAGCTACCATTTACGGTAGAAAAGAAATGCTTTACATCAAAATTAATCGAGGTATGAGCCTCGTCCAGGTTCCACTCTGGTGCTGTTTGTGCATATAAATTATAACCGCCAAGCAACACAACCAGAAGAAAAAATCTAATTCTCGTAAACATAGGTCTGGTATTTATAGGTTTATAATACTTAATACCAACTTTTCGAAAAAATCACCCAGTGATAGGTATTTTATTTTTTAGACTGTAGTTCGCGCAGTTGTTTCACACATTTATGTTTCTGGTTTTGCGCAGTATGTTTGCTTGAATACCCATATTCTTCCTTGATCTGGACAATAGATTTCAACTTATAATAAATATCATGCAGGAGTTGGCTACAATGCTCGGTAAGCCTGGTAAAAAGAGATTTTAACTTTTGGCGATAGGTATTTTCCCGTTCAATAGAAAGTTGCATCTCTTCATAAAACGCTTTTTCGTGTTTAAAACCGAATTGTTCCCGAGGCTTTTCTCCCCTTAACTTCTTAAGCCATAGATTCTTTGCAATGGCCATGATATAGGTCTTTAAACTAGCCGATAAAATAAAATCATCCTTTTGGAGTTTTTCTACCAGGACAATAAGCGTATCCTGAAACAGATCTTCAGCATCCATCAAATTTCCACTGTTACGTAAAACATGGATCTCTACCAGACCAAAATATTGCTCATACAAATGATCATATGCTTTAGATGATCTGATCTTTAACTGGTCTATAAGCAAACTGTCTTTCATAGTAGTGCGTTTTAATAGAATCTCAACTAAGGGATTTCGAGAAACTCTTTAACTAAAGAACTTCGTCTTTTTCCTAGCCCTAATCAATCTGCCCTAGGTTATAGTCGAAAAAGCGGCCGAGAAGACTATAAATATTAAGTCGACAGAAAAAAAAGTAGCTTACTCTTCCTAAAATCAGGAGAATAATAAAGTTAAGGCTTTTATTTATTACAAGGTTACTATGATCGTACCGGCATAACCATGAAGGGAATATTGGTATGATATACCAGTTCATTGATCACCGGCTTAAAAAGAATATTTTCAAAGAATGAATGTTTTTTGTGTACCATAAAAACCATATCTATGGTATTCTCCTGTTGAAATTTTTCCACTGCACCGGGAACATTTTCAGCTTCGGTTACATGGAATACAGGTTTTTGATCCCGGAAAAAGTCTGAAATAAGTTTGCGGTTTTCTTTTTGCTCCGGGTCGATGCTCTCTGAGATATAAACATTCATCACGTGCAACCTGGCTGAAAATAGATCTGTAAAGAAACGGATGAGTTCAAGGTCCTGAGGTCTCACAATCTTATAGTCTGTGGCAAACAATATCTCTTTAGGCTTTTTAAAGGCATAGCCTGAAGGAACAGCTAGTACCGGCAGATTAACCTTTTTAATGGTATACATGGTGTGAGTGCCCAGGAAAATTTCCCTGGCCCCGGTGGCGCCCTGGGTTCCCATAAGTATAAGATCTATTTTTTTCTCTTTTATCACATTTTTGATCTTACTTATGAGGAGATTAAAATCCACCATCCATTCTATCTGGTGACTGGAATTATTGAACTCACTTTTAAGATCATCGACCATGTCTCTCATTTGTTCTGCGGCAGCCTTCCTATTGGCACGAACCAGTTCTACTGAAGTAAAGTTCTTCAGTGCCTTGCCGGAGTGGTATGCTGCAGGGGTAAAAGTATGCAACAAGTAAAAGGTGCACTCTATCTCTTCAAATAATTTAAAGGCAAACCTGATCGCATTGAGAGAGTTTTCAGAAAAATCTGTGGGAAGGAGAATGTTTTTCATCTTTATATTTTTTGAAAGTTTAATTTACTAATAATCAGTTTTTTAAAAAATGATGGTGATCATATTCCGTGTATTTCAGACAGAATAAATTACCCGAAATAGCAGAAATGTTGAAATACAATTTTAAAAAACATCCCTCCTGCCGGGATCTTCTGAAAGATATTTCCCCGAAAAAGTTTCGTTTTACAGCTGCATTCTGATTTTTAGTATATTTTCGAATGGACGAGTAGTATAATAGGTATATCTATCCGGAATATAATTGAACTTAAATAGCGTGGAAGCCCCAGAACGAGGAAAAAATAGATTTAACCGAAAGTGGATAAAAAAAGCCGCTATCACCGTGAGCGTCATCCTGATTATTCCCACACTGCTTTTCACCATTGGTTGGTTTAACCGCTCATTTCTGATAAATGAACTGCAGGATTGGTATAATGAAAATAACAATGGCAACCTGGAGATAGGGAAAGTAGATGCCACGTTTATTAAAGGGTTTCCCAATGTAGGTTTCACCATCAGGGATATCCGTCAAACCGGTTATGATAGTATCCTGGACAAAAGATCTGAGATCTATATTAAAAAAGCACGGGTAAGTATTGCAGCCATTGACCTTATAAAAGGTAACATCCAATTTAGAAATATAGAAATAGATAATGCCAGCATTTTTACCGAGGTAATTACCACCAAATCACGTGAGAGGTATATTCAGGTAAAACAGGAGAAACAGGATGATATCAAGAGGGGGCTTCAATTACCGGGTTGGTTATACCAGGAACGCACAAACTTCAGGCTTAACAATATTAAGTTCATCGCCAGGGATACCATGTTGCATACTTATTTCGATATTGAATTACACCAGGCGCAGGGTCGCATTAGAAGTAACCGGGAGGATATCCGCGGAAAACTAACATTTACTGCCACCGTGCATGATCTGGGATTCAATACAAAAAAAGGTAGTTATCTTAATGGAGCCCTTTTAAGGGGTGAACCAGAATTCATTTTAGACAAGAACGTGAATGTGCTTAAGATTGAGCAATTCCCGCTTGGTATAGGAGAACAAATATTTGAAACAGGGGCTGAATTCGATTTTAGTGGCTTGAATTCTTATAAATTTTCTCTGCAAAATGAACATACAGATTTCCAGCAGCTTAAAGGTTTACTACCTGAACGACTGTCGTCTAAACTGGAATTGTTCCATATAGATCATCCTTTTCCCACCAGTCTTAATCTCAGGGGTAACTTCAGGTTTGGAGATGTCCCTTATATTGACGGTACTTTTACCACGGAAGAGAACAGTTTAAGGATCGCTGATAGTATCATGATAAGCGATGTTAATTTTAATGGAAGTCTTACTAATTCTTTAAATCTTCAGCCAGGCTTAGAAAATGAAATTCCTTCAAAAAAAGACATCCGGATATTTTTCAAAGATATTCAGGGCTCTTTTGAAGACATTAAAATTAATTTGACAGATTCTTATTATCAATCTACCAACGAAGCCCTTAATTTCGTCAATGCTTCGCTAATCATGAATGGCACTAATGCAACTCTGGCCAGGTTAATGCAAACCAATAATTTCGATTTTATTGGCGGTAATTTTAAATTAGATACGCAAATACATGGAAATATCGAAAATGCGGGGGAAATCTTCGATCATGCCACCGGAATCTTTACCCTGAGAGATACCAGGGTAGTTTTGCAGAAAAATAACCTTCAGCTTCCCGTGCAGGACCTCCGGGTAAAATTAAATGCAGAATCTTCAATTCTTGAAAACCTTAAGATCAACCTGCCTAACGGTAATCAATTAAAATTTCAGGGTAACATTACCAATATCTCATCCCTCCTGGTGGATCTGCCAAAGAAACCTTCATCTGCCGATGTTTCCCTGCACACAGAAAACCTGGATATAAATGCCCTTATTGATACGGCTATGGAATTTATTCCTGAATCTGAGAAGGCGGCAAACTCAAAAACACTTCATGAAACTTTTGATGCCATATACAAAAAATTCCAACCACGCTTTCGACTGGACCTTCAAAAAGTTTCCTACGATTCTATACAGTTCCGGGATCTTAAGGCAGATATGGTCTTAAAAAATTCTGAGACTGTCAGCCTGGATCGCCTTAGCTTTAGTTACCTGGAGGCCGAAACAATACTCCATGGTAACTTAAAAATCCCAAAACCGGAAAACAACTACCTGGAACCTCTTTATCTCAATGTTTTTGCCAGGTCTTCAGGGCCGATCCATGTTTTTGAAAAGCTATTCAACATAGAATTACTGGAGATCAAAGAAGGTGAGTATAAATTTTCAGGAAATATCGCCGGGAACATCCGGAAGATAGAGCAGGTCCTCAATAAGGCAAATGGTGATCTTAAATTTACAAACGCAAAATTTTACTATCCCGATGCAGACCTGGATATACAGCTTGATTCCCTAAGGGTAAGGTTGCATGAAGCCAATATCAAACTGGATAAATTTGTTATCGAGGCCGGAGATCATAACCCTTTCTCCTTAAGCGGTCAAATAACTGAGTTCCCAGGTTTCCTGTTAGATAACATTAAAAGTAATGGTAAAATATACCTCAATCTGGACGCTGAGCTGGTAGATTTGAACGAGTGGTTAGAGACTATCAGGGCGATGGAAAAAGATTCTACGACAAAAACCCTGAAGAACCGTGAACTTGCGGTAATCCTGGCAGATATTTATCAATTCGATCCAGAATTCAGTCTGAAGATCGATTCCTTAAAATTTGGGGACCTGGTCTCTGAAGATATCAGCGCGAGAGTATTTTTTGAGAACGATTCCGTTCTGAGGCTTAAGGATCTTACTATTCATTATAAAGATTCCAAAGCGGCAATAGAAGGAATGCTGGCGGCGCATTATCTCGAGAGAACAGATAACGACAATCCATTCAATTTTGAATTTTCAGCCGAAGCATCAGGAAGGTCGAGAGATCTTAATGATCTTCTGCAAACGGTGAATTTCGATCTCAGGTCTGGAAGTTTTAACTTTAGGGGAAGCTATGCCGGGCAGGCAAGTGACCTTAAGATAATGAATACGAATGCTTTCGGAGAACTGCTGCTGGGCAAAACTATGGTAGATATAAAAGGTACCCAGATACAGGTTCCCATAGACAGCCTGCATCTATACATTGAAAATAACCTTGCAACTCTTAAAAGACTGGACGTCCAGCTTCCCGGCAAAAGCTCCATAGATATTACCGGAGAAATTGATAATTTTTCCGGATTCATAAATAATGATGACCGGCTTGCAGGGCACACATCTTCGTTCAGTATCCATTCTGCATACCTGGATAACAGGGATATCAAAGAATTTATAGGCAGCGGTGAAAAAATAAAAGACTCAGCCGCAGCGAAAGATTTCCAGATCAATGATCTGAAAAAGGTCCTTAGTAATCTGAATAATTCATATTTCCCTTCAGCCGAAATCAGGATAGACTCACTTATCTATGATAATATCGCCGTATCCAGGTTCAATGCTAATATTGGATTCAATGATAGCGGTGATATCAGCATAGATAAAACGGGGTTCAGATATTATAATGGATCGGCAGAGATGATCCTGGAAGCGAGATTAAATACTGAAAATGATTTACCGGTAAAGATCCAGATGGAGATAAAAGATCTGGCCGTTAAAAAACTGGTAGAGGATCTCAACCATTTTAATAATAAAGAGTTACAGGAAGCAAAAAAAATTGGGGGTTTGCTCGACCTTAAATTCGACCTGTCTGGCACCTTGAACGAAAAGGGTATGATAGAATTCGGTTCCCTGAATGGCAGTATCGATGTTTTTATTAAAGATCTCGCACTTTATGACTATACACCTCTGATGGAAAGTGTCGTACTATTAAAGGAAGAGCGTTTTGAAGATCTAAGGTTCAGACCCATTCGGCAGACCTTCCAGGTGATTAATGGAAAGGTACTTGTTCCCAGGACACAAATTCAATCTACTGCTCTTCAGGTCTTCGTGGAAGGAGCCTTCCAACCGGGTGAGTCTTATGACCTTTGGATCTCTATTCCATGGAGCAACCTTCTTAAAAGGCGTGACGGCGAAGAGTTACCACAGAAAATATCCTTTGATAATTCAGGTGCCAAGTTCTACCTGCAAATAACCCAGGATAAGGAAAGCGAAAAAGAGAGGGATCATAAATTAAAAACGAAGTTCAGGCTTGGAAACAGGAAACTAAAAAAAGAGAAGTCGAAACAAGAAGATCACTAATACTATTCCCGGTAATTGAATTGGCCAGGAATTTCTTTAAATTTATAAAGGTCACCAACATACCATGAAAACTTTCTTCTACTATTTTTTACTTACAATTTTAGCCCAGACTTTTTTCCAATGTAAGGGCCAGAATAAGGAAACTGATGAGCATTATACATATAGCTCCCGGAGCATCGACGGTACAGGAAAATTTTACCTGGGTCGCGAAATCTCTTATGTGATGGGATACCAGGGTATCCAGTGGCTGGAACGCCCGGAACGAGAGAAAGAGGAAAATACTAGCAGGCTCATCCAGAACCTGGGTATCTCAAGCGGTGACATCATTGCCGATATTGGTGCCGGCTCCGGTTATCACGTTTTTAAAATGGCTCCGCTAGCCAAAGAGGGCCTGGTCTATGCCGTAGATATTCAACCCGAAATGCTGCAGGTTATTCGCGAGCAACAAAAGAAATCGGGGTTGGATAATATTGAAATTGTAAAAGGATCAGAAAAAACAGTAAACCTGCCCGAAAACTCGGTAGATAAGATTCTCATGGTAGACGTTTATCACGAATTCAGTTATCCGTTAGAGATGCTGGAGTCAATCCACAAGGCCTTACGCACAAATGGGCAAATCTATCTGATAGAATACCGCGGTGAAGATGCATCCATCCCCATCAAAAAACTGCATAAGATGACCGAAGCCCAGGCGGTGAAGGAATTTAAAGTTAATGGGTTTCGACTGAAAGAAAATATAAACAATTTACCCTGGCAGCATTGCCTGGTGTTTGAGAAAGAATAGGCCCTTAGTAGATGAAAACTACAGCCTAGGGAAATTACATATTTATTTCAATAATAAAGACGCACTAAATATTAGTTGACAGGCGCCGACCCCAAATCCCGTAATCTTCAAAAAATTGCGCCATCCACAAGTCGAAGTTGAACGATTTTTCCGACTAATTTTTTAGAAACCTACCAGAGATCCCGGT
>JBFGDP010000024.1:0-15313 GCA_041580575.1 Christiangramia sp. | reverse complement strand
TAATTTTAATTCTTATTCTTAATATTTGCATTGTTCCTAGATCTATCTTATGAGAATTCCTCTTTTATTAATTTCCTTCCTTCTTTTAGGGTTTATATCGTTTTCCCAAACGGAATTTAACATTAACACCAGTGGAGCCGGTCAGTTATATACCGGGGATGAATCTCCTTTTTGGATGCATATCAATACCAGGGGGAGATTAGATGAAAAATCTCATTTTTCTGGTCTGTTAACATCTGATGTCAGGATTAATCTGGAGGCAGATTCTTATGCAGAATTTGGATTAGGTGGTCTATATAAAGATGGTATAAGAGATAGCTTACATCTGGACGAGCTTTATTTTACGTTCAGGACCCCCAAAGCTGGCGTTGTTCTCGGGAAAAAACAGCGAGAGGATTTCTATCAGGGCCTTAGCGCTACCAATGAAAGTATTCTATGGTCTTTAAATGCTGCTCCTATGCCTGGAATTAGATTTTTCATTCACGAACCTATCTTCCTATTTAATGATTACGGCATTGGATTTAAAGCTAGCCTCGAGGAATATTTAATGAATGACGATAGACATATCAAAGATACCCGGGTTCATCACAAATCATTACATGCGGTATATAGGAGCAAGGAAAATTTCCAGATCGAACTTGGAGTTCAGCAATTTGTACAGTGGGCTGGAGTATCAGAAGAATTTGGTGAACTACCGCATTCTTTTGATGATTATATCAGGATTTTTACCGGAATGGCTAGTAAAGGCGATGTAGCCAGTGGACAGGAAGTAAATGCTTTGGGAAATCAAATAGGGAGTTATGAGATAAAAGTTAAAACCAGGATCAGGGATTTAGACTTCCATTTTATATATAATCATATTTATGAGGATGCTTCGGGCCTAAAAGGTGGGAACCTGCCCGATGGCAGGTATGCGGTTTATCTGGAAGATAATCGGGATAGTTTCTGGGGAGTTTCATGGCTCAAAGCTTTTTTGTATGAATTTTACTATACTAAAAATCAAAGTCGAACCAGGGCTGGATCCTTAGTAGATGGAGCAGATAATTATTTTAATAATAACCTCTACAGGTCTGGCTGGACATACAATAGCCAGATTCTGGGGGTGCCTTTTATACTTCTAAATGATAATAATTTTAGAATTGGAACTAATATTATAGCTGTGCATCATCTTGGACTTCGCGGTAATATCTTGAATGATTTACCTTACCGTTTTTTACTTAGTTACCGGATGAACTATGGAGTAAAAGATTCATTCTTTCCCGAAAAACGGGAAGTTGTATCCAGCCTTTTTGAGGTGGAACTGATCAATAGAGAATACGTATTAAAGGCCCAGGTAGGTGCAGATATTAACTCCTTCAAAAAAAGTAACCTTGGTATTGGATTTAGATTCTCAAAATCTATTTTTTAATTTCTATCTGATAATTTTTTTGTATTTTCCTCACGCCTTTAATTTGTACCCTTAATTTGTACCCGGACCCTACCTTGAATCAAACTGTGGCGGTCATAACATACAGTTATGATGAAGGTGTCCATGCATTCAATCATCGAGCAAAAGTTCTTATTTCATCCTGCATAAACGTAAGTTTAAAAAAAGGGATGGATTTTTCAGACCTTCTGGGTTCTCGATATAACCATGATATTGAATGTAAACTTAATTTATGCCGTTCGGGAATACCACAAACAGTATACATTAAATATGATTCTTTCCAACTTAAATTATTTTTCACTCCAATATTAAATGCCAATGGCATCATCAGTTCAGTTTCTGTACTAATTGATAATGAAACTTGCAAAAAAAAATTAGCTGAGGGAAACGTCGAATCTGAAGAAATTCAAATAGTAAATGAACTAGAATATAATAGACAGATCGATTCAAATCTATTCTATAATAATCCAGATGCTGTGTTTTCATTTGATCTGGAAGGGAATTTTGTAAATGCCAATAATCGTTCCGTGGAAATAGCTGAAACCTCTTTACCGGAATTACTGAATATGCATTTTTTACCTTTTATATGTAAAGAGGATCATGCAAAGGTTTTAGAGCATTTTCAGAAAGCTAAAGAAGGTGAAAACCGGCAATATACAGCCAACTTTCAAAGTGTAAAAGGAACTTTTAGAATTTTAGAGATCAATAATTTACCTATTACTAGTAAAGGTGAAATTGTTGGAGTTTATGGCATTGCCAAGGATGTCACTACACAGAAACTGGCCGAAAAAAAGATTCTGGAAGAACGCCGAATGCTACGCGCAATAATAGATAATATCCCAGACTATATTTTTGTTAAGAATAGAAAGCACGAGAATATTTTATCGAATCGTAAGTTCTACAATCAGTTCCTGGGGAAAACTTCTGAAAATGCCAGTCTTGGCTTTACACCGAAAGATTATTTCGATCCTAAAAAGGGAGAAGCTATAATAGCAGACAATGAATGGGTGATGAACACAGGAGAATCTGTCATTAACAGGCCCGATACCGTGGTTAATTTTGAGGGTGTTGAAGAAAGGGTTTTGCTTACAAAAGTTCCCCTTAAAAATCAAAAAGAGGAGATCATAGGTTTGGTGGGAATAGCACGGGATATTACCGAGACCTACTTGTATAATAAGAAACAGGAACTAATTTTTAAAGTGATTAAGGCTTTTGAAGATAATCCTTCCTTTCAGGATTCAATGATCAAAGTTTTAAAAACCTTTTGTGAAGATCTTGGTTTTGAATATGCCGAATCTTATAAAGTGAGCATCAACAATCAAAAATTAGTTAGAACAGCCTTATGGTCAAAAAGTAATGACCTATCGCGAGATGGAATTAAATATGAAAAAGGTAGTGGTTTACCTGGAAAGGTTTGGGAGTCTGAGGAAGTGATGATTCTACATCAAGGCAATAGTGAGCTTTTAAATGGTATGATGCTGAATGATGGTAGCTCTATTCAAACCGCTGTTGGATTTCCTGTAATTTTTGAAGGAAAACTAATCTCAATTTTCTGCCTTGGTTCTATTACTAAAAATAAGAAGATAGATACTGACCTTCTAAATGACATATGCCTTCAAATAGCTGCTGCTATTGAGAGAAAGAGGAGCCAGGAGCAATTAAATGATTTCTTCGAATATTCTCCAAATTTAATTGCTGTCATTGGTATAGATGGATATATCAAAAAAATTAATCCATCTTTTATTCAAAAATTCGGGTATTCAGAGAGTGAAATACTAAGCAAACCAATTATGAATTTTGTCCATAAAGATGATTTGGATAAAACTTATGCTGCGATTCAGAACGTATCAGTGGGAGGGGCAGATTTCGAAATCAGGTGTCGAAAAAAAGACGGTAATTATTTATGGATCTCATGGCGTTTCTCCCAGTTTTTTGTTGAAGAAAATGTCGTTTTTACTTATGGAACAGATATCACTCCTTTAAAACAGGTACATGAAGAACTATCTGAGAATATAAAGGTTAGAAAGCATACGCAGGAAAAACTTGAGGAATCAGAAAAGAAATATAGAAGTTTATTTGATGCCAGCCCATTACCAATGTGGGTTTTAGATCGATATTCTCTTAAATTTCTAAAAGTTAATAAAGCAGCTCTTGATCTGTATGGTTATACAGAAGATGAATTTGCACAAATGACCGTAAGAGATCTTTGGGATGATGGTGAAGCAGGTCCTGCAAATAAGATAATTTCTTCGAGGATAGAATCTTTTTTTCAGGTTAAGATCAAGCATAAAAAGAAAAATGGGGAATCTATTTATGTGAATGTGAACAGTAATCCAGTGATTTTCGATGGTTATAAAGCAAGAGTTTCATTGATCAAAAATGTAACTGACAGGATTATTGCTGAAGAAAAATTGCTGCAACGAGAACAACGATTTAAAGCTTTGATCCAGGATGGTTCAGATCTTATTTCTATAGTAGATTCTGAATTTAATTATATCTATACCAGCCCAGCTTCAAAAACCATCTTTGGGATGATGCCAGACCAGGTAAACGGATCTAATTTTAAAGATTATATACACGCCGATGATATAAGTAATTTAGAAAATTATTTATCACAACTTGATAGTAAGAAGAGGGTGCAATTGCCCTCCTATAGGGTAAAAGGTTCAGGTAATACCTGGAGGTGGATTGAGACCATCGTGACGAATCTTAAGGAAGAGGAGGCTATTGGAGGTATAGTGATGAATTCCCGTGATATTACTGAATTTGTTGAGCAGGAAAAGGAACTAATAGAAAGTCTGAAGAGATATGATGTAGTAGCGAAGGCTACCAGTGATGTAATCACAGATTATGATATTCTGAATGATAAAGTAAAGGTAAGTGAAACCTTTTATGAAGTTTTTGGATATACCCGAGAGGGTGGTGTTTATCCCGGAGAATGGTGGAATGAAAAGGTACATCCTCGTGATCGGAAAAACGTGCAGGCGGCCGAAAAGAATATGAAGAGAGATGGCCTGCAAAATTTAACTATTGAATATAGATTTAAATGTGCCGATGGATATTATAAATACATTCTGGATCGTAGTTATCTAATTTTGGATGAAGATAAAAATCCATTGAGGATCATTGGTTCTATGCAGGATATTACCGAAAGAAAAAAGCATTTAATAGCAATAGAAAACCATAATAAACGTCTAAAGGAAATAGCGTGGACTCAATCGCATCTGGTGAGAGCTCCATTAGCTAAAGTTATGGGCCTTGTAGACCTATTACTAAATTATAAAGAAGACTTTGATGATGTCGACGAAATATTGAAAAATATTTTAAATTCGGCTAATGAACTTGATAGTATAATCAGGAAAATTGCAATTCAAACCGAAAAGGAATTGTAACCCCAAAATAAAGACCCTACCAAATGTTACGTACGATTATCATAGATGACGATGAGATAGTTACATTTTTGCAAAGAAAAATTGTTACTAAAACTGAGCTTGATCCAGATCCTCTTTGCTTTAAAGATGGTGAGGAGGCCCTTGAATATTTAAGAAATGAGTCAGATGTCGAGATCAGCTATTTGATCATGTTAGACATCAACATGCCTAAAATGGATGGATGGGAGTTTCTTGAAATCTTAAAGGAAATTCAGGGTCATGAAAGATTCCATGTGGTAATGGTAACTTCTTCTATAGATCGAAAGGACAAAAGGGAAGCGGCGAACGATCCTCATGTCGTAGATTATATTGAGAAACCTGTATCGGCCCGGCATTGTTCCAAATTGAAAGGGATTTCTAAGCTGTCGCATTATTTCGAAGAGCGCTAAATTCCAATTTTTCCATTATTGGATCTGCATTTTTAATCTTGTCTTCTGCCCAGTCCTCCTCGGCCTGAGCGGGCTCATCGGTATCTACATTTGCCTTCTCTGCTTCGGGCTTATAATAGAGGTTAATATACATTGGGAAATGATCAGATCCTATGCTTCTTTCCCGGGATATCTCAATTAAGGTGAAATCTTTGGTATGGAATACATGATCTAAAGGCCATCGCAAGAGAAAATAATCTGCATGGAAGGTATTAAAGAATCCTCTTCCTTTTCTTGGGTCCATTAGACCGCTAAGCTTTTGAAAAAGTCTGGTAGTTCTGGACCATGCTACATCATTAAGGTCACCAATCACCAGAATGGAATTTTTATCAGGGTCCAGATCTCTACCAACCATTAATAATTCGGCATCTCTGTTGGTAGAGGTAGCGCTTTCAGTAGGGCTTGGTGGCATTGGATGTAAACAATGTAAATCTACAGCTTTCCCATTTCTAAGAAGGATTTTCCCATGAATGGAAGGAATATCTTCCTGGACCAAATTCTTAACTTCAATATCCTCTAATTTTAGTTTGGAATACAAATGCATCCCATATAAATTGTCTTTCGGGATCTTAACGGTATATTTATACTCCTCTTCTAATTCAGAAAGTTCATTTTCCCATCTTTTATCGGTTTCAAGTGTCAGTAATATATCAGGTCTTCTTTCATTAACCAAGGCTATGAGCTTGTCACTCCGTTCATTCGGGGTCAGTACATTACTCACCAGGATAGAAACTGATGCTTCAGGATCGTTCCCTTTGTATTTTAAAACTTGCTTTCTGGCCAGGTAAGTGTAAGGAAAGATCTTCTTGAATTGATATAGTAAGCTCAAAATCAAGGTGCCTAAGGCAATATAGTGCCAGGCTGCAGAAAAATCATAGATAAATACTGAAATAATAATTACCAGCAATATCAAAAAGCTTATCTGGATCCTGGGAAAATCAAAGCCCCGTATCCACCAAATATCAAACCTGGTGATCGAGGCTAGAGTTGGAATACACATCAAAACTGTAAAAAATAGAATTAGAATTTCTCCAAAACTCATAGAAATCTGGCGATTTTAAAATGAATAGTTCATACCGATACCTTTCATATCTATGCCGGTTCCCATTACATTAGTTTGCGTTGTTGGATAAATATCCAGTTTGTCATTCCCGATCTTATGTATCTCTGGAACTAAGATACCACATGCAGCTCCAATTCCAAAACCTATAAGGTTATCTGTCAGGAAATGTTTGCCGGCTTTGGTCCTTAAATAGCCAACATAAGCCGGTACAGCCACTGCGCCTGCCCATACATAAGGGACTGCTGGGGAATCTGGATTAAAATCCTGAAAGACCTTAGCCGTAAAAAAGCTTGCTGCTGCGGTAGCTGCGGTGTGACCGGCAAAGAATGATCTTTGTGCATCTGAATCTTTTCTTTCCGCGGCAGAAAGACTTTCATTATAAACAAGCGGCCTGCTTTTTTGAACTGTCCCTGCGGTAATAGTGAATATAGCCCCGGTTGTAGCCATTGTTTCAACGAACATAACTGAAATCTGGCCAAAATTTTCTCTTTCTTCCTCACCCAGAAGGAATAATAATGGGCTGGCAAATGATGCATAAAATGGTATATAACTAAGTTCGTCTGCACTTTGCGAATAGTTTCCTGCAGCCCCCCGGTTTATGCTCCAGATGTCTTCTTTATTTAAATTCGAGAGTTCAGCATCGGTTAAATTTTCTTTGTTTTGAATGGTTATGACGCCAAGTACATTAAGTGCTGTAGAACCCGCGATCCATGAGCCATCTTTCCAGAAATCTGTTTTGTAAGGAGATGTGTTTTCCTGAGCGTTAAAACTAAACGTGATACTTAATGCCAGTAAAAGGAAGACTGTTTTTTTCATCGATATTTTTTTTCAAATCTCTGATATCTGTTGTAATACATGAAGTTTTTAAGAAAAGAATAACACCCCGTTTGTGTACCTGGAACGGGCTCAATTAACAAAAGTTTAGTTTGTGTTTATAGCTCATACCTTTAAAATCTGTTCGAAATGGTTTATTTTTAAGCATATGAAAAAGAAGGTAGAAAGGGCAGTTAGAGGATTCGTTTTTAAAATTTACGATGCACCGGAGGTTACACCGTTCGATAAATTATTTGAAATTTTCAAAGAGATCATCACCCATACCTCGGGTGACCTTGATGAGGCTCTGGACTGGCTGAAACAGCTCGATGAGGAATATCAGTTAACTACAGATGAATATACCTTAGATGACTTTGTTGAAGACCTTAAGAAAAAGGGATATATAAGGGAGGAGATTGATGATAATGGGAATGGCTCCATGGCTATTACTGCAAAAACTGAAAGAGCCATCAGGCAGCAGGCACTGGAACAGATTTTTGGAAAATTAAAAAAAGGTTCTTCCGGGAACCACCGGACCAACCAGGTGGGAAGAGGAGATGAGCATACCGGTGATTTTAGAGCCTATCAATTTGGTGATTCGTTAAGTAGAATTTCAATGACCGAAAGTCTTAAGAATGCACAGATAAACCATGGAGTTGAAGAATTCACCATGTCTGAGGATGACCTGGTCGTGGAAGAGACTCATTATAAATCGCAAATGAGCACGGTTCTTATGATCGATATAAGCCATAGTATGATCTTATATGGAGAAGATCGTATTACTCCGGCCAAGAAAGTGGCCATGGCCCTTTCAGAATTAATTACTACGCGTTATCCAAAAGACACCCTGGATATTCTGGTTTTTGGCAATGATGCCTGGCCCATTTCTATCGCAGAATTACCTTACTTAAAAGTTGGGCCTTACCACACCAATACAGTTGCAGGACTGGAACTTGCCATGGACTTACTTCGGCGAAAGCGGAATACCAATAAACAGATATTTATGATCACCGATGGAAAGCCAAGTTGTGTGCGGGAAAGGGATGGAAGTTACTATAAAAACAGTATGGGGCTGGACCCGTATATAGTTGATAAATGCTACAATATGGCCAGGCAGGCGAGAAAGATCAGGGTTCCTATAACCACTTTTATGATTGCGCAGGACCCATATTTAACCAGGTTTGTCCAGGAATTTACGGCGGCGAATCAAGGGAAGGCGTTTTATACAGGCCTTAAAGGATTGGGGGAGATGATATTTGAAGATTATGAAATTAATAGAAGAAAAAGAATTAGAGGATAAGAGACTATATATGGAAAAGGATAAGATAAAGATTTTAGGAGACCTTAAGAAAGCAGGGTATCAGAGTAAAAGCATCAAAGACGAACTTAGGGAAAACCTCAAAATTAAAATAAAGAATGGCGAACAGGCATTCAAGGGTATTCATGGATACGATTTCACCGTAATTCCAGAATTGGAAAGGGCGATTTTATCCCGTCATAATATCAATCTCCTGGGATTACGCGGCCAGGCAAAGACGCGACTGGCCAGGCTCATGGTTAACCTGCTTGATGAATGGATCCCGATCGTTGAAGGATCAGAGATTAATGACGATCCTCTAAACCCCATTAGCAGATATGCCAAAGAACTAATAATCGCGAAAGGAGACGAAACCCCGGTTAGCTGGGTTCATCGGGATGAACGTTTTTTTGAAAAACTTGCTACGCCAGATGTTACTGTTGCAGATTTGATTGGAGATGTAGATCCAATTAAAGCAGCTAATCTCAAATTGAGTTATGCCGATGACCGTGTGATTCATTTTGGGATGATCCCCAGGGCGAACAGAAGTATCTTTGTGATCAATGAATTGCCAGATCTACAAGCCAGGATACAGGTTGCTTTATTCAATATTCTTCAGGAAGGGGATATTCAGATCCGAGGCTTTAAATTAAGGTTACCGCTGGATATGCAATTCGTATTCACAGCCAATCCTGAAGATTATACCAACAGGGGGAGTATTGTAACTCCGTTAAAAGACCGCATAGGATCTCAAATTTTAACTCATTATCCAGAAAGTATAGCGATCGCGAAAACGATCACCGCTCAGGAAGCACAATTTGATAAAAGGCAGGGCGACATGATTTATGTTCCGGACATTGCCAGTGATCTTTTAGAACAGATTAGTTTTGAAGCCAGGGATAGTGAATTTATCGATCATAAAAGTGGTGTTAGTGCCAGGATGAGTATTACCGCATTCGAGAATTTATTAAGTACTGCAGAGCGCAGGGCGATAAAGAATGGAGAAGATGAAACTTTGATTAGATTCAGTGATTTTCTAGGGGTTATTCCGGCTATTACCGGCAAGGTAGAACTTGTATATGAAGGAGAGCAGGAGGGAGCTGCCTATGTCGCCTTGCAGCTTATTGGGGATGCAGTGAAAACCTTATTCCCAGAATATTTCCCGAAAATTGAGAAACTACAGAAACCAGACGCCACCACTCCATATGATGATCTTATTGAATGGTTCTTTGAAGGATCTGGATTTGAATTACCAGATGATTTGAACGAATCTGAATACATGCAGAAACTGGATTCAATAGAACCTTTGAATGAACTTATGAATAAATACCATCCAGATATGAAAAAGGAGGACTCTTATTTTATAAAAGAGTTCTTACTGTGGGCCCTGGTGGAATTTAAGAAGTTAAGTAAACAACGATTCGCAAAGGGACTCCAGTTCAAGGATCTTTATGGAAGTTATATTAGCGGATTATAAAAATCATCTTTATAAATATCACATTAACAGCCCGGTAAATTATATTATCGGGTTTTTAATTGATTTTAATTATCATATCGATAATTTTTCAGGGGAAGTGTCAAAATAATTTTGCCGGTAAATTAATTTGAATACCTTTAAATAACAATTCAGGTAAAATCGTGGATACACTACAGGCAAAAATCAGAAATACGATGGGGAAATTATTTTTCCATATGCTGATTATTGCTATCACGATTACTGGTATTACCCCATTGGGGGTCCATGCTATATAATATCCGTCCATACCAGTATATTTAAATTTATATAAATCCTTTAATCAATTTCAGTTATGTATATCCTGAAATTTGGTGGTTCATCTTTAGCCACTCCAAAACGTATCAAGTTAGTTGCCAGCACCATTCAGGAACATCTAAAAAAAGATGCTGTGATCTCAGTATTTTCAGCATTCGGGGGTGTGACCAACGATTTGCTGCTTATGGCTGAACTGGCTTCCAGAGAAGATAATAAATACAGGGAAATTCTGGAAAAATGCGAAAAAAGACACCTTGAGGTAGTTAGGGAGCTGATTCCGGTAACTTCGCAAAGTAGTATTCTGAGCAAAGTTAAGAATCAATTTAATCGGCTAGAGACCTTGTATGAAGGTGTCTATTTATTAAATGAACTTTCAGATAAAACCAAACATGTGATCTCTGGGTTTGGAGAGATTTTGAGCTCTATTATTATTGCGGAATATTTCAAAAGTTTAGACCTTGATTCCCTGTTTACAGATTCCCGGGATCTGATTGTTTGTAAGAATGTCAATGAAAAGGTAGTGGTAAACTATGAGATCACCAATCACAATCTTCTTGAGTTTTTCAGGAATAATAATGCCGACTTTTATATAGTTCCTGGATTTGTAGCTAAGAATGAGCAGGGTGTACCTACAACTTTAGGAAGGGGAGGTTCAGATTTTACAGCCTCAATAATCGCCGCAGCCTTAGATCTTGATAAGGTATATATCTATACCGATGTAAATGGTATGTTCACCGCGAACCCTAATTTAGTGCCCCAGGCATATTCATTAAAAGATATAAGTTATGAAGAAGCAATGGAACTGTCTCATTTTGGGGCTAAGGTGCTCTATCCGCCAACCTTGCAGCCTTTGTTGGATAAAAAAATAGAGATCCACATTAAAAATACATTCGATCCCGATCATCCGGGAACTGTAATTTCTAAATCAAGCAAGAAAAATTTCAGGTGGGTTACCGGGATAACCCATATAGATTCAATTAAATTACTGAATATTGAGGGGAGTGGGATGGTAGGCATCCCCGGGTTTTCCAAAAGGTTTTTCGAGATCCTTTTTCAGGAGCATATTAATGTGGTATTGATCACCCAGGCTTCTTCAGAGCATAGTATCTGCATAGCGGTAAAAGCCGATGAAGCCGAAAGGGCCAAGGAAGCGTTAGATGAAGCTTTTGAAGCCGAGATCACATTCAAAAAGATCAAACCGGTAGAAATAGAAGATCAAGTATCTATAATTGCCTTGGTAGGTGACCGGATGAAAAGCCATCATGGTTTAAGCGGGAAAATGTTTAGCGCTCTGGGAAATAACAATATTAACATCAGGGCTATCGCGCAGGGATCTTCAGAAAGAAATATATCTGCCGTAATAGCACAGAAAGATGTTACAAAGGCATTAAACACCCTCCATGAACAATTCTTTGAAGTTCCTTCTAAGGAATTGAACCTGTTTATCACCGGGGTTGGTAATGTTGGAAGTAAACTCCTGGAGCAACTCAGGAAACAGGAACAGTACTTATTAGAGAAGTTAAGATTAAAAGTCAGGGTACTTGCCGTTTCAAATTCTCGCAAAATGTATTTTGATGAGGAAGGAATAGACCTGGAAAAATGGGATGAATTACTCGATAAAGGAGAACCGGCAAATAAAAAGACCTTTTTTGAACGGGTTAAATTGTTCAATCTGCGTAATAGTATTTTCGTTGATAACACGGCCAGTCCTGAAATATCTGCCTGGTACAAGCAGTATCTGGCCAATTCAATATCTGTCGTAACATGTAATAAAATAGCCTGTGCAGATGCCTATGAAAATTATGAGAACCTGCAGAATCTGGCAAGGGAATACGGAGCCTCCTTCCTATATGAAACCAATGTAGGTGCAGGGCTGCCCATCATTGACACCTTGCAGAACCTCATGGCTTCCGGAGACCGTATAAAGAAGATCCAGGCAGTGCTCTCGGGTAGCCTAAACTTTGTATTTAACAATTATGATGCATCGCAACCATTTTATAAAATAGTGGAAACCGCAATGAAAGAAGGGTACACTGAGCCTGATCCTAAAATCGACCTAAGTGGTGTAGATGTCGCCAGGAAAATTTTGATCCTTGCCCGGGAAAGCGGTCTTAAGCTTGAACTGGAAGATATTGTAAAAGAAAATTTCCTTTCTGAGGAAAGTCTAAATTCAGAGTCGAATGAACAGTTTTTCGACCTGCTTAAAAAAGATGAGCCGGAGTTTGAAAAATTGTATCGTGATGCTGAAAGGGAAAATGCCGAATTAAAATATGTAGCGCAACTTGAATATGGCCACGCTAAAGTAGGCTTGCAGAAAGTAGGAGACCATCACCCTTTTGCGAACTTAAGTGGCAGCGATAATATAGTTTTATTCTTTACAGATAGATATCCCGAGCAGCCTCTCATTGTAAAAGGGGCAGGTGCCGGAGCAGATGTCACCGCTTCTGGTATTTTTGCAGATATCATTAGAATTGGAAAAAAATAATATGGATCAGTTAAAAATTTTTGCACCGGCTACTGTAGCGAATCTCTCCTGCGGCTTTGATGTTTTGGGATGTTGCCTGGACTCTGTTGGCGATGAGATGCTGATCAAAAAGAATGATCTTAATGAAGTAAGGATCACTAAGATCACCGGGCAGGAATTGCCCATGGCTACAGATATGAACGTGGCCGGGGTTGCCGCGAAATCCTTATTAAAAGCAATGGAAAGCGACCAGGGATTCGATATCGAAATTTATAAGAACATCAAACCAGGCAGTGGGATTGGAAGTAGTGCGGCCAGTTCTGCCGGAGCTGTTTTTGCCGTTAATAAGCTGCTGGGTGAACCATTTGGCCAACAGGAACTTATTTCTTTTGCGATGCAGGGGGAGTTATTAGCCAGTGGAAATGCACACGCAGATAATGTAGCACCAGCTTTGTTAGGTGGTTTTAGCCTGGTAAGAAGTTATTGCCCTTTAGAGGTTCTTAGTTTACCGGTTCCTGAAGAACTAAGAATGGTGGTGCTGCATCCGCTTATCGAGATCAAAACAAGGGATTCCAGGTCTATCATAAAGCAGAATGTAAGTCTTAAATCGGCTATTAACCAGTGGGGGAACCTGGGTGCGTTAGTTAGTGCGTTATATACACAGGATTATGATTTGTTGGGAAGAAGCTTGCAGGATGAAATTGTAGAACCGGTTCGATCAATTTTGATCCCGTATTTCGACGAGCTCGATACTTTAGTATTAGAAAATGGCGCCCTTGGATTTGGAATCTCCGGTTCTGGACCATCAGTTTTTGCCATGTGCAGAGGCGAGGAAAATGCCATTAACGTTAAGAATGCGGTGAGAGAATTTTATTCTGGGAAAAACATAGAATTTGAATTGCATCTTTCGGCTATTAATAAAAAAGGAGTGAAGATCTTATGAAGTATTTCAGTTTAAATGATAAAGGTCATACCAGTAATTTTGAAAACGCCGTAGTCCGTGGACTGGCGCCAGATAAGGGGCTATATTTTCCGGAACATATAGTTAAGCTGCCAAAATCTTTCTTTGAGAATATTCAGGAGATCGATAAGACAGAGATCGCCTATACCGCCATCAAGGATTATATTGGTAGCGAAATTCCTGAAACAGCTTTGATTGGTATATTAAAGGAAACTTTAGACTTCGATTTTCCCATTGTACATGTCCAGGATAATATGGGTTCTCTGGAGCTGTTCCACGGACCCACACTTGCTTTTAAAGATGTAGGAGCCAGGTTTATGGCTGGGTGCCTGGGATATTTCATAAAAAAAGGAAATCTGGGAAAAGTAACTGTGCTAGTTGCGACCTCGGGTGATACCGGTGGAGCGGTGGCTAATGGATTTCTAGGGGTAGAGGGGATCGATGTGGTTATCCTGTATCCAAAAGGAAAAGTTAGTGAAATCCAGGAGAGACAATTAAAAACCCTAGGGCAGAACATCACTGCCCTGGAGGTCAACGGTGTTTTTGATGACTGCCAGCAAATGGTGAAACAGGCTTTTCTGGATTCAGATATTACCCAACATCGAAGGCTTACTTCAGCAAACTCTATAAATGTAGCGAGATGGCTCCCCCAAATGTTCTATTATTTCCAGGCCTATAAACAGCTCAAGGGAAAGAATGAAAAACTGGTTTTTTCGGTGCCTAGTGGAAATTTTGGAAATATATGTGCAGGTATGCTGGCCAGAGAAATGGGTGTGCCTATAGACCATTTTGTGGCATCTAATAATGCCAATGACACTGTAACCAGGTTTATCCAAACTCAGGATTATTCTCCTCAACCCAGCGTGCAAACTATTTCGAATGCTATGGATGTAGGTGATCCCAGTAACTTCATACGGATTCAGAAAATTTTTAATAATGAATATTCTTCACTTAGAAGTATCCTATCGGCTTACAGTTTCAATGATAACTCTACCAAAAAGGCAATGGAAGAGGTATATGAAAATACAGGATATGTTATGGATCCGCACGGTGCCGTGGGATATTTAGGGTTGAAGGAATTTTTAAAGCATCATAGTGGGTATTATGGGGTATTTCTGGAAACCGCACATCCGGTGAAATTCCTGGATACAGTAGAAGCAGCAATAGGGGATAAAATAACTATTCCACCGGCGATTCAGGAGCTAATGCATAAAGAAAAAAAATCCCTTCAAATCAACAATTATGAAGATTTGAAGGGCTATTTATTAAGTTGATAAGCTAAGCCTAGTATTTAGCCGGCTCGTTCCCGGGAAGTGAATTTTGAATAAATTCCCTGAGATCGTCATTTGCTTTTTTTAGGTCTTCACTTCTAAGATACATCATATGGCCGCTTCGGTAACCTTTAAAACTTAGACGGTCTTTCATCTTACCACTAGGATCAAGCTGCCACATAGAGTATTTTGCATTAAAATAGGTAGTAGCACCATCAAAATATCCCGCCTGAATCAACACATCCAGATTCTTATTCTGGGCCATTGCCTGTCTTAAATTCTCACCAGTATTGTTGCCGCTTCTGTCCCATGGGTGCACCGGCCCAAACATATTATATTTTAGATCTGTCTTAAAGTTAAGTTCTTCCCTTAGGTAGTAATTAATTGC
>JBFGDP010000023.1:0-15531 GCA_041580575.1 Christiangramia sp. | reverse complement strand
TGTTCCCCTGAGCGCAGACCTTATTAAAGCGATCGATCTTGGTTTGGACGGCGTGGAACATATGTACTATATCGTAAAGGCAGTTTCTCCCCTGGCAGACAGCCTTTCCCAGACAGATCTCGGCTATGGGATGATGCCTCAACTAATTAACACTTTTGATAAAGATCTGGCTCAGGAAGTATATACGAAACTTGCGAAGGAACAGGTAAGTGTAACCCCTACCATGCATATTGGAACCGTACTGGGAGGATTAGCAGATAATGATCATGCCAGTGATTCCCTGAAGAACTATATGGGCAAAGGAATCCAAAAGACGTATCGTGGCAGGATAGAAAGCGCTTTTAGGGCAAAAAACTCCGGAAGTACAATGAGACAGGATTTAGCAAACCTCAGCGCAAAAATGATTGTTCCCATGTACCGGTCTGGAGTTAACATTCTGGCAGGATCAGATTCCGGGGCTTATAATTCTTTTGTATACCCTGGAGAATCCTTGCACGCTGAATTGGAGGAATTAGTGGAGGCAGGTTTAAGACCGGCAGAAGCACTGCAAACTTCAATTATTAATGGGCCAAAATTCTTTGGCCTGGAAGAACATTATGGTAGCCTGGAAAAAGGTAAAAGAGCCCATATACTGATCCTGAATGCGAATCCCCTCAAGGAAATAAAAAATACCCGGACTATAGAGATGGTCATTAAAGGAACCAGTGTCTATACTCCGGATGAACTTTTAAAAGCAGTAAAAAATTAACCGGGCTAGAAATCAAATTTATAAGTCGCCCCGGCCAGAACCTGTATTCCCTGAACATCGTAATCCAACCATTTCTGATAGTTATTATCAAGCAGGTTAGATCCTTTTATGAAGGCAGAAAGCCTATCATTAAAGCGATATCCCAGATGGGCATTAGCATCAAAGTAGCTATCCAGGGTAACAATTGCATCATCGAAGACAAGACTTACAGACCTGTTCTCATCCTTCCTTTCTCCCACGTAGAACAAATTTGCCCCTGTATACCATTTTTTAGTGATCTGGTAGTCTGCATTTAAACTTGCTTTCATAGCTGGCAAATTCCATGCTTCCGCCTGATCTTCGGTAGAATAGTTAAAAAACTCTCCCTGAATTCCTAACCTGAAATTGCGATTAACATCTACATTTAATTCAGCATAAAATGATAAGGTTTTTACTTCATCATAAACCACATCAAAGCTGTTACCATAGGTATATGGTTCACCTTCAAGGGTGGCAGCTTCATAATTTCTTTTGAATAATGGCCTGTTGATCTGCGATTGGTATGTTCCCTTGGCATTATAGGATACTGCATTACTCAGTTTTCCCTTTGCACCCAGAAACCCCTTATATTGATTATCTGTAGGCTGGATCAATAACGTAGGAGAAACATATGGATTCGCCTGGTAAAAGTTATAATAGGTGTTTTGTTGTAGATCTCCCTCCACTCCGGCATAAGCTGTAAATAGATCTCCGGCCAGTCTATAGCTGGCATTCACACTAGGATAAATATAAAAACTGCCGTCGCTGTTTTCCACATCCATTCCGTAAACAAAATTCACACCCAGGTTAATGCTAAGATCGTCTCTAAGAATCAACAGGCTTGGCGCAAGATTAAAGTTCATAAATGTATAGTCATACCCCGCGTTTGTATCATACATCCTATCAAAAACACCGTTAACGATATCGGCGCCTATACTGGTTGTAATTAGCTCATCGGCGATCTCAAGTTCAAACAAACCATCAACTTTAAAATGATTTTCAGCAGTACTATATTTATCTACCGAATGGCGGAAACGAGCTTTGGCACTATCAAAGAATGAATCATACAGCTCTATTTCACTTCCTAAGTAAACAGAATAATAGCTTTGAGCAGGATCCAGGGAGGCCAGCTCCTGGTCACCTAAGATCACCGTATCTGGCAAGCCATACCAGTTGAATAGCTGATGCTCTCCTCCAACCTCGGCCATCCACTTGAGGTCACGGTTCCTGGTGTTATAATTTAAATTAAGCTCGGTATCATAAAACTTATCATCCAGACGAACCTCTTCTATCCCTCCCTGTGAAGAGTTATGGGTAAGGAATATCCCGAAATTACTGCTGCGATCTATCTCCAGGCTAGAGTAGAATTCTGCCAGTACATTAGAGTAATTTCCAAAGCCGAGGGTAGCATAATTATCATATACCTTTGGCGGCCGAACCCTTTCTACCGTCGTTGCCCGTCCTTTAGCCGGGGTAAAAGTTGAGGCTACCGGGACCGAAAATATAGAATATTGCACCGGCTTTTTCTGAAGGCTTACCGAATCATTCCTGTTTGGGGTTTCCCTTATTTTATTAGCATCTCGTACTGATGGAGTATAAGGTTTTACCACGGTTACCTTTTCGCTACCGATAGGATCCTGGGCATAGAGGATTCCACCAAATATGAACATACTGAAAAACAGACTTGTCTTGATTGCTTTAAATCGCATATAGCAGTAGATCTATTAGATTAAGTTTAGTTATTTGTTTCTACAGAAGCATTGGTCTTTGCTTCCTGGGCTTTGATTTTGGCCAGTTCGGCCCGGGCTTCCTGAACCACCTCAGGATATTTCTGGAAATTCTTGATCACATTTTCCAGGATATAAGTTGCCTGATAAGCATCTTTCAGAGCATAGAAATTTTTGGCCATTAATACCAATCCTTTCGCTCCCCATAATTTATAACCTGAAAAATCTTTCGCAAGGATCTGTATGGCTGCATTAGAAGCTTCATAATTTCCATCTCTATGCTTAAAATAGGCGTCATAGTATAGTGCTTCTGCTCCTAATTCGCCGGTTGCAGATTTCTGAACTTCCTTATAGGCAGATCGTGCCTTGCTATCATTACCAGCTTTTATAGCCGCTCTTGCTACCATGATCCTCGCATCATTCCTGGCCGCAGTTTCAGCATTAGCATTATTCAGAACTTTCTCTGCATAGACATTTGCCTTGTTGAAATTGCCTGTTTCGTAATAAGATTTCATCAGGTTCTGTTGGGCAAATACGATATTTTGATCATTATCTGCCTGTTTTTCCAATTGTTCCAGCAAAGGCAAAGCCTGGGTATAATCTTTCTTCTCCAGATAGATCTCAGACAATCTTGCCAGCGCCTGTTCGCTAAATTCATTCTTTGGCTTTGATGTCACATAACGGTAATTCGGAATTGACTTTTCAACCTGCCCTTTTCTGTAATAAAGCTGTGCCAGATAAAAATTCGCATTAATAGAATGAATCCCATTGGGGAAGTTCTGAACATATTTTTCCAGATTGGTGATCGCCTTTTCTGTATTGTTATTCAGGTATTGATTTTCGGCGGCTTCATAGGTCGCATTATCAAGATCTGCATCGCTCACCTCCACAAAATCAATATTTCTCACCCAACTGGCATATTCATCTGTTCTACCCAGATCCACGTATACGTTCCTCGCCGTAGAAACAGCCTGCTTAGCCTCTGGAGTATTTGGATATTCAGCTACTACTTTTCTTAACCTTTCCAGAGCTTTATCCCCTTCATTGTTATTGTAGTAAATTAGCCCCTGTCTCAACATCGCCTTTGGCACCAGGGCGCTTTCTGGCACATCCCTGATCAATTTATTATATGACTGAATTCCCTGAGTGATATTATTTGTCGCTATATAGGTATTTCCCAATTCATACATAGCATCGTCGCGATATGGTGAGCGTGGATACCTGTTTGTAAAACTGTTCAATTCCTCAATTTTAGTATCGTTCCTGTCCACAAAACCATAGCTTATCGCTTTCTGGAATGCTGCATAATCGGCATTACTCACTCCATTATCAATCGCTTTTTGATAAGCTTCCATAGCCGGCCAGTATTGACTGGTCACGTAATAGGTATCTCCGAGTCTCAGTAAAGCATCATTCTTTCTGGCTCCGGAAGCATCTGAACTTGCCACATAAGATTTGAAATAATTTACAGCCTGTGAATAATCGTTCTTTTTGAAATAGGCATAGCCTATATTATAATCCAGGTCTGCATATTCATCGGTATTTCTAGCAGCGCTCATTCCTTTGAATTCACGATATCCAAGTATCGCATCTTCCATCCTGTTGATATTATATTCACTTTCGGCTTTCCAGAAAGTCGCCCTGGCGGTTATGTTTTGATCGCGAGGTTCTTTTAAGGCTTTATCGAAATTTCTTATCGCCTCCTCATAATCACCTTCTTCAAAAAGCTCTAACCCGTAGAAATAGGCTACTTTCTGGTAAGCCTGTTTATCGCTGAAATTCCTGTTATTTTCCAGCAATCTCATCGCTTCTTCATAATTTTTTGAAGTGATAAAGGAGTCTATTAACAAACTTTCCATCGCAGCTTTATGTGGAGTATCAGGATACCTGGTTAGGTAATTGATCAACACCTGTGAGGGACTTTCATAAGAATTCCCGATCTCATAACTCAGCTTGGCATAATTGAACAAGGCATCTTCCTGTATCTTTGCATCGAATTCCATTTCACTGGCATTCTTAAAGGCGTTAAGAGCCTGTTGTTTTTGGTCTGATTCCAGGTACGACTGGGCCAGGTGGTAATATGCATTCTGGGCAATAGCATTTTTTCCATCAACGATCTTATTGAATTCATTAATGGCAGCCTCATAATCTCCCTGCTTATAATAGGCATAACCAAGCTGGTAATAATCTGTATTGTTCCATTTACCACGCAAGCCGGTATAACCTTTTAAATAAGGGATGGCTTCTTCATATTTTCCAAGGTTAAAATAACTCTCACCTATGATCTTATTCAATTGCGGAATTTCCTGGCGGTTGGCCTTCGGAAGCTGTTCCAGCCCCTGCTCAATCGCTTTTTCAAAATTCCCCAGTTTAAAATTCATATCGGCCTGGAAATAAGAAAGATCTTCAGCATATCTTTCGTTACCCTTAACCTCCTCAAAATATTCATTGGCTTCTTCATAGTCATCACCCTCGTAAGCGATGTAGCCCAGGTAATATTTGGCCTGGGAGCCATATTCCTTGGAATCGCGTACCCTGTTTAAATAGGTTTGCGCTTCCTCGAATTGATTAGCCCTGAAATAGGCATATCCGTTATTGAAATAATAACGTTCTCTGTCTTTCTTACTCATGGCCTTTTCATCTACCCGGTCATACCATCTTCTGGACAAGGCATATTTTCCCGTCTGGAAATAATAATCTGCAACGTCCAGGTAAGCAGAATTGGTCTTGGTACTGGTTGGATACCTGGTTACGAAATTCTCCATTAACCGGTCTGCACCCGGCTGGTTCATTCGTACCGCAGCATTGGCAATATAATAGGCAGCATCTCCCTTGATCTTCTCATCATTGGTCTTATCCATCACCTCATCAAAAAGATTCTGGGCAGCGAGGTACTGCTCATTATTATACAATTCCAGAGCGCGATTAAAGTCAACCAGCTCATGGGTATAAGCCGCAGACTGCTGGCAAAACGATGAAAATGAGATAGATATAAAAACGACTAGCAGGTAAGCTCTCTTAAGTGTCATTTATGGTGTTTTAGATTGGAATTCAAAGATAATTTAAAGCTTGGTTGTATAACGCCGATAAAGTTCTATAATTATGTTAAGGAAAAAAAAAGTATGTAACGGCCTTATGAAAAATGTATATTTGAAAGCCCGCACCAGATTTTGGAGATTGCATTTCTCAGGTGTTAGAATCGGTGGCGGCTGTAGTGGTACAGATAATATTTTAGGAGTCATAATTCAATAATTAAAATCAAACCAATAGTTTCATGTCCCAACCTGTTTTAGAATTAAAAAACGCGGCTATCTATCAACGTGAGAGTCTAATTTTATCTGAAGTTGATGTAAAGGTGAATAAAGGAGATTTTGTATATCTCATCGGGAAAACCGGAACCGGGAAAAGTAGTTTTATGAAAACCCTATACGGTGATCTTCCGCTTACCGAGGGGGAAGGACATATTGTAGATTTTAACTTACGCACCCTGAAGGAAAAGGACATACCTTATCTTAGAAGAAAACTGGGGGTGGTTTTCCAGGACTTTAAATTGCTTACAGATAGAAATATCAAAGACAATCTTCTTTTTGTGCTTAAGGCTACAGGGTGGAAAGATAAGAAGGCCATGGACAGTAAGATTGATGAGGTACTCGATAAAGTAGGTATGAAAACTAAGGGTTTCAAGTATCCTTACCAGCTTTCGGGTGGAGAGCAACAACGTGTGGCGATCGCCCGTGCTTTGCTTAATGACCCAGAATTGATCCTGGCAGATGAGCCTACGGGGAATTTGGATCCACAAACTTCGGTGGAAGTGATGGAGGTTTTGCAGGAAATAAGCAAGAACGGAAATACCATTTTAATGGCTACTCACGATTATGCACTTCTTTTAAAGTATCCTTCCAAAACATTGAAGTGTGATGGGCAAAGGGTTTTTGAAGTGGTTCAGAAGTCGGTTTAATAACGTCACCCGGAAATTGTTTCAGGGTTTACTTTCTAGTCATTTTAAAAAAGATGCTAAAATATGCCGATAGCAATCGGGATATCATGACGTGAAACAATAATAAAGGAAGTGAATATCGCTTTGCTTCATAATCCTTTCTAAAATCCATCTTCGAAAATTTCAATTTTGATAACTTGTAACTCCTACAACGCAAAAAATGGAAATACTCGGAATAGACATAGGAGGCTCAGGTATCAAGGGGGCTATTGTAGATCTTTATAAAGCCGAATTTATAACCCCCAGACACAGGATACCAACCCCGGCCTCACGAACACCGGAAGCAATCGCCAAAGCCGTGAAAGAGCTGGTAGATCATTTCAATTACAAAGGAATCATAGGCTGCGGCTTTCCTACTATCATTAAGAAAGGTACTTGTCTGGATGAAGGAAATCTGAGTAAAAAATGGGTAGGAGTAAATGTCGAAAAATTATTCGAAGAAGTGACCGGTTTGAATTTTACAGTCATCAATGATGCCGATGCTGCCGGTTTAGCCGAAGTGAAATTTGGTGCCGGGCGCGATGAAGATGGCTTTATCCTAATGATCACTGTAGGTACCGGCCTGGGCAGTGGTGCTTACTTTAATGGGGAACTTATCCCGAATTTTGAATTGGGACAGGTACCCTTCAGGGATCACATCAAGATCGAGGACTGGGCAGCTTCCTCGGCTAAGACAAGGGAAAAGTTGAGCTACAGGGAATGGGCAGAACGCTTTAATGTCTTTCTTAACTATACCCAGTTAATCCTGAATCCAGATCTCATCCTGGTAGGTGGTGGAATTTCCAAGTACTGGAACAAATATAATGAGTACCTATTAGTAAATACCAGACTTGCTCCGGCACAACTCAGGAACAGATCGGGAATTCTGGGTGCAGCGCTGGCTGCAAAGAATAAGTACAGCGGTTAGTTCTTAAGCTTCCTGTACCCTGTTCTTATTAATGAACAGATAATAGATATTCACACAAACAATGGCAACGTTAGTAATGATCACCGGCCAGGAATCCAGTAAAATTCCGTAACCAACGAAGAAAAGACATCCAATGCTGTTCACGTAACGCAGGGTAACTATATTCCTCATGAGGAATGAAAGAAGCACAAAAAATGAGGCCAGGTAACCTATCCATTCTGTAATGGAAATTCCAAAAATTTCAGTCATTATAATTTATTATTTCATAACAAAGCCCGCCTAATGGCAGGCTTTGTTTTTATTTATTGTCATATCGAGCAAAGGGAGATTTCTCAGTCGCTCCTCTTCTTCGAAATGACACTTATAATTTAGATCGCTTTAGATCTTTTTCTTTCATTTTCAGTAAGAAGTACTTTTCTTAATCTTAAATGATTTGGAGTCACCTCAACATATTCATCTTTCTGAATATATTCCAGCGCTTCCTCTAATGAAAATTTAATTGCAGGAACGATCTTCGCTTTATCATCTGCTCCAGAAGAACGTACGTTAGATAGCTTCTTGGTTTTCGTGATATTCACTACCATATCATCCTGGCGTGAGTTCTCACCAATTACCTGCCCTTCGTAGATATCCTCACCCGGATCTACGAAAAACTTACCTCTGTCCTGTAATTTATCAATAGAATAAGGAATTGCTTTTCCTTTTTCCATAGAAACCAAAGAACCATTCTGTCTTTGTGGGATACCACCTTTTAAAGGTTGATATTCCTTATACCTGTGCGCCATAATAGCTTCACCGGCAGTAGCCGTTAGCAACTGGTTTCTAAGTCCGATAATACCTCTTGAAGGAATAAGGAACTGAATATTCATTCTTTCTCCTTTGGCTTCCATACTCAGCATCTCCCCTTTTCTCATGGTCACCATTTCCACGGCTTTACCTGAAACGTCTTCCGGTAAATCTATAGTAAGCTCCTCAATCGGCTCACATTTCACTCCGTCAATTTCCTTGATAATTACCTGTGGCTGGCCAATCTGAAGTTCGTAACCTTCACGTCTCATCGTCTCAATAAGAACTGATAAGTGAAGTACACCCCTACCAAAAACCATGAATTTATCGGCGCTATCTGTCTCCTCTACACGTAGTGCAAGGTTCTTTTCAAGTTCCTTGTACAATCTTTCCTTGATATGCCTTGAAGTAACGAATTTTCCATCTTTCCCGAAGAAAGGAGAATCGTTAATAGTGAAAAGCATGCTCATGGTAGGCTCATCGATAGCGATGGTCTTTAATCCTTCAGGATTTTCGAAATCGGCAACCGTATCCCCAATTTCAAAACCTTCAAGTCCAACGATCGCACAGATATCACCTGCCTGCACCTCTTCGATCTTTCTACGGCCTAAACCTTCGAAAGTATGTAGTTCTTTAATTCTTGTCTTTTTAATGCTACCATCACGCTTCACCAAGGAAACCTGCTGATTCTCTTTCAAAGTTCCTCTCTGCAATCTACCAATCGCAATACGGCCGGTAAAAGATGAGAAATCCAGAGAAGTGATCAACATTTGTGGCGAACCTTCAAGATCCACTTTTGGAGCCGGGATATGCTCAATAACCATATCCAGCAAAGGCTCAATATTGGTAGTCTCATCTCTCCAATCCTCACTCATCCAGTTATTCTTAGCTGAACCGTAAACAGATGGAAAATCAAGCTGCCATTCTTCTGCTCCAAGTTCGAACATAAGGTCAAAAACCTTTTCATGAACTTCCTCTGGAGTACAGTTTTCTTTATCTACTTTATTAATTACCACACAAGGCTTAAGACCTAGATCGATCGCCTTTTGCAATACGAAACGGGTTTGAGGCATTGGACCTTCAAACGCATCTACCAATAGTAAAACACCATCGGCCATATTCAATACCCGTTCAACCTCACCTCCAAAATCGGCGTGACCGGGAGTATCTATAATATTAATTTTTGTATCCTTATAGGTTACTGAAACGTTCTTGGAAGTAATAGTGATCCCTCGTTCTCTTTCAAGGTCATTATTATCCAGGATAAGTTCACCCGTAGATTCGTTATCACGGAACAATTCACAGTGATGCATGATTTTATCTACCAGGGTAGTTTTTCCGTGGTCAACGTGTGCGATAATCGCGATATTTCTAATAGCTGTCATTTAGCCTTATTTTTAAGGCTGCAAATGTACAGCTATTTTTCACGAATCCATCGTTGTTTTCAAAGATTTTAAATAACTGAAAATTAGCAGGTTAAATTTTGATTTTTTTAAAATCGAAAGTTACCTCCTATTGTTCATCTGCCGAAGGGCCGTAAGTGGCAGGAACAGATATATCCAGTAACCTGAAATACACCCCTAGCTGTGCACGGTGGTGCGGAAACTGGTTCATGACCATGGACTGTAAAACATTGAATTTCGGCATTTCAAAAAGTACTTCTCCATCCCTGGTCATCTTCCAGGTTCTGTGAAACTCGTCATCAGGTTTCCGCAAGGAGGTTTCTGCGGCGAGTGTATTTCTTTTTAACTCCTCGATGATCTCATCTACCGATTCCAGGTCTGGCGAATTGTAACCTTTAACATCCAGTGCCTCGGCTTCCATGGTACCGGTGACCCAGCCGGGAATTTCTGCCAGATGGTTAGCTATCTGTTTGATTGTCATGGATTTTTCATGAGGCTTCCACCCCATTTTATCCTCAGGAATTCTTTTTAGAAATTTTTCGGTCAGGGCAACCTCCTGTTGTAGCTGGGGAATAAGAAACTCGTGAATATTCATTTTTGCTAAATTTAATTACAATACTCTAATTTACAGAAAAATACATTCAGAAGGATAATTTATCAAAATCATGCATCATTGCAATGCGCCATTAATTCAATTATCTTTGCCACAAATTCCGAATAAATGCAACTGAACAAAATACCTAATATAAAACATACAGATAGCAATAATTTCTTTCTTCTTTCGGGTCCTTGCGCCATTGAGGGTGAAGATATGGCACTAAGAATTGCCGAAAAAGTTGTTGCCATTACAGATAAGCTTGAGATCCCATACGTATTTAAAGGCTCATTTAAAAAAGCGAACCGTAGCAGGATCGATAGTTTTACCGGAATTGGTAATGAAAAAGCATTGAAGATACTTCGCAAAGTTTCAGAAACTTTTGAAATCCCTACGGTTACCGATATTCACGAAATAAGTGACGCTCAATTGGCTGCAGAATATGTAGACATCCTGCAAATCCCTGCATTTTTGGTGAGACAAACAGATCTGGTGGTTGCCGCTGCCGAAACCGGCAAGGTGGTGAATCTTAAAAAAGGTCAGTTTATGAGTCCAGATGCAATGAAGCATGCGGTAACTAAAGTAACAGATTGTAATAATGAACAGGTGATGGTAACAGATCGTGGAACCATGTTTGGATACCAGGACCTCATCGTGGATTTCAGAGGAATTCCTACTATGCGAGAATTTGCTCCTACAGTTCTGGATGTTACCCATTCTTTACAACAGCCTAATCAAAGTAGCGGAGTGACCGGCGGTCGACCAGATATGATCGAAACGATCGCAAGGGCAGGGGTTGTGAATAATGTAGACGGACTGTTTATTGAAACACATTTTGATCCCGCCAATGCAAAAAGCGACGGCGCCAATATGTTAGACCTTGCCCATCTGGAAAAATTATTAAGCAATTTAGTAGCCATTAGAAAAACGGTTAATTCTATCTAAATAATTTAAACTTATCTTGAAGCCACCTCGAACAGGGTGGCTTTTTTTATGGAATTTCTTAAGATAGTCACAAAGAGTTTCCTAAACAGGATTTTGACTTTATATTTAACGTCCGTCTAATCAAAACCCTGCATTATGTACTCTTCCAGCTCATTGCAAAGAACGAAACTTTACACATATATTCTCTGTATTTTTGTACTCTTTCCGGTATCCCGATTATTATCCCAGGAAGACCCCGAAGTCACTATTGGAGGAGCCCTGCGTTTTAACTATAATCTTTCATCCTGGAAAGAAGGCCAGAAAGACCGCGGTGGTGACTTTGGTTATGACCTGTTCAGGCTGAACGTAGATGGAGCATACCAGGGAATTTTTGTAAAGGCAGAGTACAGATTCTATTCTGAAGATTTTGGAGGAGATTTCCTGAAACAGGGAACGGTAGGATATCATCTTGACGAGAAGAGAAAATTTGAAGTAGGCCTGGCTAAAGTCCCATTTGGCATCGAGCGTTATAATTCAAATAATTTCTTTTTAAATCTCCCCTATTATGTTGGCCTGGAAGATGATTATGATATGGGGATTACCTATACCTATACCGGTGAAAAATTTGAATATCACCTGGGATTTTTTAAAAATTCAGAAGAATTACGATTTGGAAATACGACTGAAAGTTCTTCAAAAAGATATTCATATGATATCGTAGGACGCAATAAGGAGACCAACCAGTTCAACGGTAAAATCATATATAAACCGGAAAGTTTCAAAGATCACAGGTTCGGCCTCTCGGCAAAATATGGTTCTATTTATAACCTCGATACCGGGGATAATGGCGACCGTAATGCTTTTGCCATACATTATGAATATATCACCGAAGACTGGATCATCAAAACCCAGGCATTATCAGCAAGATTTAATCCCAGGAATGCCCCCGGCCAATCCAGAGATATAATTAAAATGGGGGCATACGGAGTTCCTTATGAAGTAGCAGCCGATTTCGAGATCTACAATATTGGGATTTCCCGCATCCTGGATATTGATACCAAGTTATTCAAGCATATTGAAATCTATAATGACTTTGGATATATGCATAAACAAAAGGCAGAATTTACAGACTCTTACATGAATGTGGTGGGAATGTTATTCAGTTCCGGACCCATATTCTGTTTTATAGACTATGCCGCGGGCTATAATCACTCCTGGCTGGGTGGAAATTTCGAAGATGATTTTGGCGTTGGTAATCCTGATGCAAAATGGGAAGCAAGATTCAATATCAACATTGGTTATTATTTTTAACACAAATTAGCAAACCGTCTTTTTTGGTTTAAATTTTAGTTAAGAGGGTAACAATCAGAGATCAGGACAAGATTTTCTTCATATTTTAGATTTCTATTACCCTACCCTATGATTAGAAAACTACTCCTTTTTTCTCTTATATATCCTTTTTTGTACCTACAGGTAGATCATGAAGCCCACGCCCAGGAAAAACTGCAGGTAGACATTGGAGGGGCCTTAAGGTTCAATTACAACCTTTCCTCCTGGAAAGAAGGTCAAAAAGACCGGGGAGGAGATTTTGGATATGACATGTTTCGCGTTAATTTCAAAAGTTCTTACCAGGGAATTTACCTGGATGCCGAATACAGATTATATTCAGAAGATTTTGGTGGAGGATTTCTGAAACAGGGGTGGGTTGGTTACAAGTTTAACCCTGCTAATGAGATACAGGTAGGTCTCAACCAGGTTCCCTTTGGGATTCAACAATATAATTCCCATAACTGGTTCTTTAACCTCACCTATTATTTTGGGCTCGAAGATGATCATGATATGGGGGTTAAATACCTGCATATTGACAATAATTTTGAATATGCCCTGGCCTTCTATAAAAATTCAGAGGAGCTGCGGTTTGGAGGAACCACAGAATCATCACCAAACAGGTACTCTTATGATGTGGTAGGCCGCAACAAGGAAGTAAATCAGGTAAATGCGAAGCTGGTTTATAAATTTGGTGATTCTATTAAAAATCGTGTGGGTATTTCTACTCAATATGGCGGTTTGTACAACCTGGACACCAAAAAGGCGGGCTCACATAGTGGTATCGCGCTGCATTATGAGATGGATTTCAGCAATTGGAATTTTAAATACCAGGCAATGATCATCGACCATGATCCAAAGAACCTGCCTGGAGAAACCGATGATTATCTGCAAATGGGTGCTTATGGTTTCCCTTACCAAGTAGCATCAGATTTCAATATTTATACGGTTGCAGTTTCTAAAAGTATTCCTGTAAAAATAGGCCCCGTAAGCAATCTACAATTCTATAACGATTTTGGTTTTATGGATAAAAAAGTTGAAAGCTTTGAAAACTCCTTTATGAATGTTACAGGAGTACTGGTTAGTGCAGGAAACCTTTATACGTATATAGATTATGCCGCAGGTTACAATCACTCCTGGCTGGGAGGAAATTTTGTAGATGATTTCTCGACAGGAAATCCCGATGCCAAATGGGAAGCCAGGTTCAACATCAATATCGGCTATTATTTTTAAACAATTTTGATAATATCAATATGGCAGAAAAAGTTACAAGAAGCGACGAAAAAAAATCCATATTTGGATTAGAAGTAAACGGGCCGGTATTTTTCACATCGGTCATATTTATTATTCTTAGCATCATTCTTACCCTTATCTTTAAAGATGGAGCAAATGTATTTTTCGCCGACTTACAGGAGAAAGTCGCCAGCAATGCCGATTGGTTCTTTATTCTATCCATAAATATTTTCCTGATTTTCCTCTTATATCTTGCTTTCAGCAAATTCGGCAATTTGAGAATTGGAGGGCCTAAAGCTAAAACCGAATTCAAGACTATTTCCTGGTTTGCCATGTTATTTAGTGCCGGGATGGGAATAGGCCTGTTATTTTTTGGGGTAGGAGAACCGGTAATGCATTTTAATAATCCTCCAATGGCTGAAGCAGGTACTGCCGCCGCGGCTACCCAGGCTATGAATTTCACTTTTTTACACTGGGGTTTCCATGCCTGGGCCGTTTATGCCCTGGTGGGACTTTCTCTTAGTTATTTCACTTATACCCGGGGGTTACCCTTAACTATTAGATCTATCTTTTATCCGTTTCTGGGAGACCGTATCTACGGAAAAACCGGTGATATCATCGATATTTTCGCCGTGCTGGCTACACTTTTTGGACTGGCCACCTCGCTAGGATTTGGTGTACAGCAAATCGCGTCTGGATTAAATCATGTTTTTGGATTATCTGCCGGTATTCAAACCCAGGTACTCCTTATTGCGGGGGTTACTCTAATTGCAACCACATCTGTAGTCCTAGGTGTCGATAAGGGTGTAAAAGTACTAAGCGAGTGGAATATGAGAATAGCTGTAGTGCTACTCCTACTAGCGGTTATTCTGGGACCTACGATCTTTATTTTCAGATCTTTCGTGGAAAATACAGGTAGTTACCTGTTTAATTTCCTGGATATCTCTACCTGGAGTGAAACTTACACCAATAGTTCCTGGCAAAATAGCTGGACAGTTTTTTACTGGGGCTGGTGGATAGGCTGGTCTCCCTTCGTGGGGATGTTCATTGCCCGAATCTCAAAAGGAAGGACCATTAGAGAATTTATCCTGGGAGTTTTACTGGTACCCTCTTTAGTTACTTTCTTCTGGATGTCGGCTTTTGGGAGCACCGCGATACAGCAGATCATGAGTGGTAACGATGTGCTGTCACAGGCTGTAAATAATGATATTGCCACAGCCCTGTTTGTATTCTTCCAGGATTACCCGTTAGCTATGGTAATTAATATTATTGCTATTCTACTAATTGCAGGTTTTTTCATCACCTCCTCAGACTCGGGATCACTGGTGATAGACAGTCTTACATCTGGAGGAAAGATCGATGCGCCCGTGGGACAAAGGATATTCTGGGCTGTGACCGAAGGAACAGTAGCGGCAGTCCTCTTGATTGGAGGTGGACTGCAGGCCCTGCAAACCGCCACCATTGTAACCGGGCTGCCATTTGCCATCATCTTATTGATCATGTGCTATTCGCTCTATAAAGGCTTAAATGAAGACATAAAAAAGCTCGAAGAGAAGAAGTCGGCCCAGCAACTGGAAGATTACGAAGAAATTGTTTCAGATATAGTAAATAAAAGGAATTTACCAAAGTCAGAGAAAAAATAGTCATCATGAAAAGTATTGCTAAGATTCTTATAGCCCTGGATCTCACCTCAACAGATAATGACCTTATCCGGTATGCTTCATTTCTGTCCAGGACCTTGCAACCGGAGAAGATCTATTTTGTACATAACATCAAAAAATATGAGATCTCTGAACTATTCCAGGAACACCTGAAAGAATTAGACCTGGAAAATTTAATTAGTGACGAACTGGATGAAAAAGTATCC
>JBFGDP010000022.1:0-15601 GCA_041580575.1 Christiangramia sp. | reverse complement strand
ATTATTGAACAATATGACCGGTACTTACAGCATTTCAGAAATGCTGAGTATGAGTGAAGCTATTAAAGGGAACGAGTTTTATTTCCTGGCTGTACTTTTCATTTTTGGTGCTGCTTTTACCAAATCTGCGCAGTTTCCATTTCATTTCTGGTTACCGGGAGCGATGAAAGCTCCAACACCGGTATCTACTTACCTGCATTCTGCCACCATGGTAAAGGCCGGGGTTTATTTATTAATGCGTTTTACCCCTGTCTTAGGCGGAGAGAATATCTGGAATACCACCTTAATCATTGTTGGTGGAATCACGATGTTATATTCTGCAGTGCATACCATTTTTAGAACAGATCTTAAAGGTATCCTGGCCTATTCAACCATTTCGGCTCTTGGAATACTTGTATTCCTAACCGGTCTGGGGACACAGGAAGCATTCCTGGCCGCTGCGGTGTTTATCATAGTTCACGCATTATATAAGGCCACCTTATTCCTCGTTACCGGGATCATTGATCACCAAACACATACCCGGGATGTGACCAGACTCTCCGGTTTAAATAAAATTATGCTGCCCGTGGGTATTGCGGGAATTCTGGCAGCGATCTCAAGTGCAGGTATTCCGCCAACCATTGGGTTTGTGGGTAAGGAGCTTACTTATGAAGCTGCCTTCCACTACGAGTCACTTATGATCTTCCTGATCATAGGGATCGTTCTTACCAAGATCTTGCTGTTGTATGCTGGATTTGTGGCGGGGATCAAGCCTTTTGTTGGAAGATTACCCGAAGAGCACGCCAATGCTAAAATGCCCGGGTTCCTTTTGTGGGCACCCCCGCTATTATTAGCAATATTAGGACTGGTATTTGGAGTAGCTCCTTTTATTATTGAATCATCCATTGTTAAGCCTGTGGTTACTTCAATGGGCGTAGATGCAACAGATATCCATCTTGCCTTATGGCATGGTTTCAATACCGTTTTTATACTTAGTTTGATCACCATTGGTGTGGGTACAGCTCTTTATTTCATAATCAAGCCTTCAAAAAAGCTCGAGGAGGGAATTGCCAGGTATGATTCTATTGCCCCGGAAACACTGCTCGAAAAATTCAATAAATTATTCGTTTTCATTTCTAACTTCTGGACTAACTTCTTTCAGAATGGTTATTTAAGGAATTATATTTCTATAATTATTTTATTCCTTGTAGTCCTGGTAGGATATATTATGATAGGGAATACCAGGTTTACCATAGACTATAATGCCCTTTCTAAAATCACCGTATACGAGATAACCACGACGCTGATCCTTATAGCAGGAATTTTTTATACTGTATTTACAGATTCCAGGCTGGCGGCGGTTGCGGCTATGGGAGTAGTAGGGCTTTCCATCTGTTTGATCTTTGTTTTCTACAGTGCGCCAGATTTGGCGATGACGCAGTTCTCTATAGATACCCTTACAGTTATTTTATTTGTGCTGGTGCTGTATAAATTACCTAAGTATTTAAAATTATCAGATTATAAGACCAGGTTGCGAGATGGTATCTTATCAACAATATTTGGATTGATCATTACGACCCTTGCCCTTGAAGTGCTTTCTGAACCGGTAAGCAAAAAGGTGGGAGATTTTTATGCGGCCAACTCATATGTCGAAGCACATGGGAAGAACGTAGTAAATGTTATTCTTGTGGACTTCAGGGGTGCAGATACCTTAATAGAAATTTCAGTTCTGTCTATAGCCGCGGTGGGAGTATTTGGATTGATGAAGCTAAGGCTGAAAATGAAGGACAGGATGAGATATGCAGATCAAAGTCTTAATAAAAAGAATAAGTAAATCTAACGCATGCGAACTACTATAATTTTAAAAACTGCCTCTAACTACCTTTTGCCGGTATTGTTGGTATTTTCTATTTTTATTCTGCTTCGCGGGCACTATTTGCCGGGTGGTGGGTTTGTAGGCGGCCTGATCGCTTCTATTGCCTTTATTTTACATTCTTTCGCTAATGGACTTACCAAGACCAAAGAACTTTTAATTGTTCATCCTGGTTTTTTATTACCTATTGGTCTTGCGATCGCATTTTTGAGCGGCCTGGCGCCGGTGCTTTTATTTGACCTGCCATTTATGACCGGCTTATGGTCACACGAACCTGTGGCGATACTGGGAAGCGTTGGTTCAGCATTATTTTTCGATATAGGTGTTTACCTGGTAGTTAACGGAGTGACCTTAACTATAATTTTCACAATTTCAGAATCGGCCTGATATGGAGATCCTTTTAGCAGTCATGGTGGGAATTTTATACGGCACGGGTATCTATATGATGCTTCGTCGCAGTATGGTAAAACTCATTATAGGTATAATTTTACTTGGTAATGGTGCCAACCTTTTGATCTTCCTGTTAGGAAGGATCACCAAAGGAGCGCCGCCAATAATTCCCGGTGATGCGAAAGTTTTTGTTGAAGCATTTGCAGATCCGGTTCCGCAGGCATTGATACTTACAGCAATCGTTATAAGTTTTGGTCTACAGTCTTTTGCCATTGTTTTGGTGAAAAGAGCTCATACCGTGGTGAGAACAGATGACCTGGATGAAATGAACGCAACCGACGAAGATTCATGACACAGCAAATAATATTATATCCTCTTTTTCTCCAAATGGCGATCAGCATCATTTTGATGTTTGGGTGGTCAAGAATTAGGTTTCAGAAAATGTTTAGTGTTTTTGGGAGTATATTGAGTTTAATACTTTCTATCTGGTTATTCAGCTATATATGGAACAACGGGACTCAAACCGTACAATCTGGTAACTGGGAGGCGCCCTTTGGTATCACCTTTGTCGCCGATATGCTCTCGGTAACCCTGGTGCTTTTAACAGCTATTTCAGGACTTGCGGTGTCTATATTCTCCGGTGGCTCTGTTTTGAAGGATCGTTTGAGATTCGGGTATTTTCCCATCTTTCACTTTCTGCTATTAGGTTTGAATGGTGCTTTTTTAACCGGGGATATCTTCAACCTTTATGTATGGTTTGAGATCATTATCATCAGTTCTTTCGTATTGATCACTATTGGTGGGGAAAAGGCGCAATTAGAGGGTGCAGTTAAATATTTTACGCTGAATATTCTTGCCTCCATGATCTTTCTTACGGCGATTGCGGTATTATACGGTATCACCGGTAGTTTAAATATGGCAGACCTGGCGCAACAGATCGCCCTCGTAGAAAACCGCGGACTGGTGCAGATCACTGCCCTGCTTTTTCTAATAGGTTTTGGTATCAAAGCCGGGGTATTCCCGCTTTATTTCTGGCTACCTGCATCTTACCATACCCCTCCTTTCGCTGTCTCAGCGATCTTTGGCGGGTTGCTAACCAAAGTTGGAGTGTATGCACTTATAAGGGTTTTTACCCTGATTTTTGTGAATGATCCTTTTTTAAATAATATCATAATGATCATCGCTATACTAACTTTAATAAGTGGTGGTATTGGGGCGCTGGTACAAAATAATATGAGGAAAGTTTTCTCTTATCTCATTATTTGTCATATCGGGTATATGATCGCCGGTATTGGATTGTTTACCGAGCTGGCCATTGCCGGAGCTGTATTCTATCTTATTCATGATATTATCGTAAAAACGAACCTGTTTATGGTTAGTGGAGTGGTGTACAGGATCAAGGGGACCAATAGCATGCGCGACCTGGGAGGTATTTATGCCAAGTGGCCAAAGATTAGTCTATTACTGTTTATTCCCCTATTTTCCCTTGTAGGTATCCCGCCCCTTTCAGGCTTCTGGCCAAAGATAAATCTTATTAAAGCTGGATTTACGAATGGCTCATATATTACCGTGGGAGCCATCATTTTCGCTAGTTTCATTACGCTCGTTATCATTGCAAAGTTATGGGCGGAAGTATTCTGGAAAGAAGGGAAAGAGCTGCCGCTAAGAAGTAATTTTGGTTACTTTTCGAAGATGACGAAGGCTAAAAGGCTACAATTTATAGTACCGGTAGCTTTGTTGAGTATTGTATCTTTGTATATTGGATTTGGAGCAGAGCATATACAGGCGCTTTCTGCGAGAATTGCAGATGAACTTGTGAATAGTCAGGGTTACATAGATGCCGTTTTAAAACCGAAGAATTAAGGATAAATGAAAAATCAATTTCTCTCAAATATATTACTGACTTTCGTGTGGGTAGCCCTAACGGGGGATTTCTCTGTAGAGAACTATATATTCGGGTTTTTTCTGAATTTTCATATTCTTTGGCTCATCTCAGTAAAGCGTGCGAAAAGCACATATTTCCTAATCGTACCCAAAGTTATTATCCTGCTTTTGTTCTTTTTGTATGAACTTATAAAAGCCAACCTGGAAGTAGCCTATGAAGTGATCACGCCGAAGTTAAACATGACCCCGGGTATTATTATGGTGCCCCTGGATGTAAAATCTGATATCGGGATCACCGTCCTGGCAAATATGATCTCTTTAACCCCGGGAACCTTAAGCCTGGATGTCTCGAATGATAAAAAGGTGCTTTTCGTACACGCCATGTATGTTAAAGATAAAGAGAAGTTTATAAGAAGTATAAAAGATGGTTTTGAACGAAGAATACTGGAAGTACTGTCATGACGTTATTTGAATATTTACATTATATCATTTTGCCGGTACTGGTAGTCTCTGCAGTTCTTATTCTATGGAGATTTATTAAAGGGCCTAGTATTGCAGATAAGATTGTTGCTTTAGACCTTTTGATCACCACCGGCATAGGGGTGATCGCTGTTTATAGCATTATCTATAATCAATCTACCTTGATGGATACGGCACTGATCCTGGCACTGATCGCCTTTCTTAGTACCGTTGCGCTTTCTTATTATCTTGAAAAAAGAAAAAGAAAATGATCGATATCATAATTGGAGTAATAGCAACCTTTGGAGCTTTATTTGTGCTTCTTGCAGCAATAGGCCTGGTGCGTATGCCCGATACTTATTTAAGAATCTCTGTTACAACCAAGGCGGCCACCCTGGGTGTAGGTTTAGTGCTTCTGTCTACTACGGTTTTTTTTAGTAATGCCGATGTTACTTCACAGGCTTTTGTGATCATTCTTTTCCTGTTTCTAACTGCACCGGTAAGTGCTCATCTTATAGGTAGAGCATCTTACTTTATTGGTGTTAAGCTTTGGGATAAATCTGTAGTGGATGAACTTCGTGGGAAATATCAAAAGAATACCCATGTGCTCAAAAGTGTCGTTGACGATACTCCTGAGGATAATGTTGATCATACTAAAATGAAGGAGTAGTTATTCTGAATCCTCTTTTTTCTTCTTTTTTTCTATTTTGTGCTGAACATAACCGAAAATAAGGTTAATGGTGAGTATTATACCACATATAATTGCCAGTTCTTTAAACAAACCGAAACCCGCCAGGCAGCCAGCACCGGCACTACACCAGATCGTTGCCGCAGTGGTAAGACCTTTAACTTCTTTGCCGTGTTGCAGAATGGTTCCTGCTCCAATAAATCCTATTCCAACTACCACCTGGCCTAAAACACGGGTGATATCCACATATTTATCACCTTCGAATTCCAAAGACATAAGTATAAATATAGATGCTCCAAGTGCGACCAGTGCATTCGTTTTAAGTCCGGCTTCCTTGCCTTGAATTTCTCTTTCAAGTCCAATGATAAGGCCCGCGATCGTAGCGAGGCATACTCTTAGTGCGAATAAAGTCCAGTCCATAATTTTAATTTAGTGAATGCTTACTTTTGTAACATGAAACAACTGCCCCTAAAATTAGAGAAAAGGCTTCAGAAGAGAAAGGATGACCATTTATTTAGGAAATTATTACCATTTTCGGCAGGGGTGGATTTTCTTTCTAATGATTACCTGGGTTTCTCCAAATCCTTGTTGGTCTCCAGTAAAGCTGAAAAATTAGTTGATGAATTTGGTTTAAGAAATGGGTCTGGTGGTTCCCGACTTCTCTCCGGGAATCTACCGATTTTTGAAATTGCTGAAGAGCAATTGGCTAACTTCCATTCTGCCGATGCAGCTCTGATCTTTAATTCTGGTTATGATGCTAACCTTGGATTTTTCTCCTCTGTTCCTCAAAAGGATGATATCATTCTTTATGATGAATATGCTCATGCCTCAATTAGGGATGGTCTTAAAATGAGCATGGCAAAGAATTTTAAATTCCGCCATAACGACCTGGAAGACCTTAGAACTAAATTAACCAGGCTTCAGCAAAGATTTCCCCAATCTGAAGTTTATATAGTAACTGAGTCTGTCTTTTCTATGGACGGCGATTCTCCCGATCTCATCAAAATGGCAGATCTGGCCGAAGAATTTGGAGCAATATTGATTGTAGATGAAGCCCATGCGGTGGGTGTGTTTGGAGAAAGGGGTGAAGGGCTGGTGCAGCAGTTACACCTGGAAGCCAAGGTCCATGTAAGGATCATTACCTTTGGAAAGGCGATCGGGGCACATGGTGCGGCAATCCTTGGGGGGTTACTTTTAAAAGAATACCTGGTAAACTTTTGCAGAAGTTTTATATATACCACGGCTCTTTCCCCGCATTCAATTGCTACCATAAGCGCAGCCTACGAATTTCTGGAAGAAGACCAGGCTGCAGGTTTAAAATTAAGGGAAAACATTCGGTTTTTCAGGTCTCAAATTGTGAAGAATAAACTGGAGCATTTATTTATACCAAGCGAATCAGCGATCCAGGCCTGCATTATTTCCGGAAATCAGCAGGTAAGATCTGCAGCTTCAGAATTGCAGAATTCAGGATTCAATGTAAGGCCAATACTTTCACCCACTATCCCGGCAGGTAACGAAAGATTAAGATTTTGTTTACATAGTTATAATTCGGAAGCTGAAATTTCGGAGGTCTTAAAAGTCCTGGGTAAATTTGTATCAAATAATTAAGGATGTCCAAAAGATATTTTATTACCGGGATTGGTACCGAAGTTGGAAAAACTGTAGTGGCGGCAATTGTAACTGAATCCATGGAAGCAGATTACTGGAAACCCGTACAAGCGGGAGATCTCGATAATTCAGATACCCATAAGGTGAAGAAGCTGGTTAGTAACTCTAAAACCAGATTTCATAGCAATGCCTTTGCTTTAAAAACTCCCATGAGCCCGCATGCTGCGGCAGCGATAGACGGTGTGGACCTGAGTGTGTCGGGGATCAAAACTCCCGAATTCAAGGATGTATTAGTGGTGGAAGGTGCCGGAGGATTGTTAGTGCCTTTGAACGATAAAGAGACGATAGCAGATCTTATCAAAAATAATGATACCGTGATTTTGGTTTCAAGGCATTACCTGGGAAGTATCAACCATACATTATTAAGTATTGAGGCGCTTAGAGGCAGAGGAATAGAAAAAATCGGGATCATCTTTAGCGGGGAGGAACATCCCACTACTGAAGAGGCGATCAAAAAAATTGGAAAGGTGAACATCATTGGAAGGATAGACCAAGAACCTTATTTTGATAAGATGGTAATTAAGGAATATGCTGAAAAATTCAAAAAGGAATTATGCGAGATTTAGAAGTGAAAACTGAAAGTTTAGCCGAAAGAGATCAAAAACACCTCTGGCATCCCCTTACCCAGCATAAGATTTCTGGCGATATGCTTCCCATTACCAAAGCAAAAGGATGCATTCTTACAGACGATAATGGCAAGGAATATATAGATGCTATTTCTTCCTGGTATACTGCTGTCTACGGTCACTGCAATGAGATAATCACTCAAAAAGTTGCAGCTCAGATGCTAAACCTGGACCAGGTGGTTTTTAGCGGTTTTACCCATGAGCCGGCCATAAAATTGTCTGAAGAACTGGTCAAGATCCTGCCCGAAGGTCAGCAAAAATTGTTCTTTAATGACAATGGTTCTACCGCGACCGAGATCGGGATTAAAATGGCTCTGCAATATCATTATAACCTTGGGAACGACCGTAAGGTGATGCTGGCTTTTGAAGAAGGCTTTCATGGAGACACTTTTGGGGCAATGTCGGTTTCTGGTTTATCTGTTTATAATGGAGCTTTCGAAGACCACTTTATAAGGGTGGAGCGAATTCCGGTTCCTACGGGAGATAATAATGCCGAGGTTCTATCTATTTTGAAGAAGGTAGTAAACAAACACAAAATCGCGGGATTTATTTATGAGCCTTTGATACAGGGTGCTGCCGCCATGAAGTTTCATGATGCAGCAGGATTGAACGAGATCCTGAAATATTGCCGGGAACACGATATAATTCTTATTGCAGATGAGGTAATGACCGGGTTTGGGAAGACAGGTACTTTCTTCGCTTCAGACCAGGTTGACGAAAAGCCAGACGTTGTGTGTATGTCTAAAGCGCTTACTGCAGGATTGCTGCCCATGGGGCTTACTTCCTGCTCATTGAAAATTTACAACGCCTTCTATTCAGACGAAATAGGAAAAGGTTTGTTCCATGGTCATACCTACACCGCGAACCCACTGGCATGTTCCGCTGCCTTAGCTGCGCTGGAATTATTGAGATCTGAAGGAATTCAGCAGAACATAAGCAGGATCACCCAGTCTAATATTGATTTTGCAAATATCCTCAAAGGGAATCCAAAAGTAAAAAATGCCAGGAGTAAAGGCGTTATTCTTGCTTTTGAGCTGGATATTGAGACAGATAGGTATGGTAACTTAAGAAACCAGCTTTTTAAATATTTTATGGATCGGGGAGTCTTTTTGCGACCACTGGGAAATACTATATATATAGTTCCGCCTTATGTTATCAGCGACAAAGAGTTAAAAAAAATATATGAGGTTATAGAGTGTTCTATTTCAGACTTTTAAATAATAATCTAAATATTATAATTTTCTCTTTCAGATTAAATTTTTATCTAACTTAGATAGGTTAATCTGTAAGTTATGATACATCCCGATACACGTTTAAAGTGGATCAATGACCAGAAAGGATTTGGGGTCATCGCAACAAAATTGATCCCAAAAGGTACCATAACCTGGGTTCAGGATGAGCTCGATATGGTCTTTGGACCAGAAGAGCCGGAGGGCTTCAAGCCTTTAACCAGGAAGCTTCTGGATAAATACAGTTTCCGAAATAATAAGGGTGAGCATATATTATGCTGGGATGTGGCTAAATACATCAATCACAGTTTTAGGTCTAACTGTCTGTCTACCGCTTATAATTTTGAGATCGCCATAAGGGATATTCAAATAGGAGAAGAGCTTACAGACGATTATGGATATTTGAATCTTTCCGAATCTTTTACCCCGGAAGATGAAGGCACCGCCAGGAAGAACGTAGAGCCGGACGATATTTTAAAGTATTATAAAGAGTGGGATCAACTGCTGGAGCCATTATTCCCAGTGATCCAAAAATTAGAGCAACCTTTAGTGGAATTACTTGCAGATGATATTAAATTGGAGATCCATGAAGTTGCCAGCGGAATCAGGGAGATGCCCTCGACCAGAAATCTTTATTATAGCCCTGAAGAAAGCATAATTTAGGAGTCGAAATTTAGCTTTAACCCAATTACGCCTTATTTTTGCTGAAAAATTCAGCTTTTGAAAAATCCTGTTTCTATAAGTTCTATTGCGAGTATTTCCCCATTGGGAATGTCTCCAGATGAAATATGGGATAATTACCTCTCTAATGATCATTTCTTTCATCTATCAAATTTCGATGGTCAAACAGCGTATGCTGGTTTTTTACCTGAGTATATAGGGAAAAAAGTAAATTCCCTAAGGGAACAAAATTCAAAATATCGCTATCTCGATAATTCGGTGTTATACGCAATACTGGCGGGCAGGACAGCAGCAATCTCTGGGATACAGGGCAATACGGGCATTAATATTGGTAGTAGCAGGGGTGCAACGGGACTTTTTGAGAAATATCATTCCGAATACCTCAGAACCGGAAATGCATCTACTTATTCATCTCCCTCGACTACTTTAGGTAATATTTCATCGTGGGTGGCCCAGGATCTTCAAATAAAAGGTCCCGAATTTTCTCATAGCGTTACCTGTTCTACAGGAATGCACTCTATCTTAAATGGCATTGCGTGGATACAGAGCGGTATGGCGGGAAGTTTTCTTGTTGGTGGAAGTGAAGCTCCTTTAACCGGGTTTACACTGGCTCAAATGAGAGCCATGAAGATATTTGCTATAAAAGAAAGCGATTATCCCTGTCGTTCTCTGGATATGGCGAAGACCTCGAATACCATGATCCTGAGCGAGGCTGCCGGAATTATAGGCCTGGAAGCAGAAATTTCAGAAAATACCCATGCGGTAATTAAAGGGATAGGTTATGCTAATGAGCAATTAAAGCATGGAGCATCTTTATCTAAAAACGGCAATTGCCTCCAAAGGTCTATGAAAATGGCCATGAAAACTTCCGGGATTTCAGAAGTGGATGCTGTTGTTCTGCATGCACCTGGAACCATGGGAGGTGACCAGGCCGAGGTCAATGCAGTAAAGAAAGTATTTGGAGCTAAAATGCCGGCTATTACCAGTAATAAATGGAAGGTAGGGCATAGTTTTGCCGCTTCCGGCATTCTAAGCCTGCAAATGGCGGTAATGATGTTGGAATATCAGCGATTTTTGCCTGTTCCCTTTTCTGAATTTCAGCAACAACCGGCAAAACTGGATCATATTTTAGTGAATTCTGTTGGTTTTGGCGGAAATGCAGTGTCTATACTCATTGGAAGAGGATAAAATTTAGTAGCTTTCCTGCCTAAAAAATCTTAGCGAACCATTCTTTAATTAAGGCTGGTTTTTAGTTATTTTTGAATACAAATCTTTTTACATGGCTTTGAAACACGATTGGACCAAGGAAGAAATTCTCGATATATATAATAAACCCTTTATGGAGTTGCTTTACGAGGCAGCGACCATTCACCGTCAACATCACGATCCAAATACTGTGCAGGTGTCTACCCTGTTGTCTATCAAAACAGGAGGATGTCCCGAAGATTGTGGATATTGCCCTCAGGCGGCAAGATACCATACAGATCTTGAAGGCAACGATCTTATGAGTGTGAACCAGGTTAAAGCACAGGCCTTGAGAGCTAAAGCTTCTGGGAGCTCCCGCGTTTGTATGGGTGCTGCCTGGAGGAATGTAAAGGATGGGGAAGAATTCGATAATGTTCTTGAAATGGTGAGAACAATCAACAAGCTGGACATGGAGGTTTGTTGTACCCTGGGAATGCTTACTGAAAATCAGGCGCAACGTCTTGCGGAGGCAGGTCTATATGCTTATAACCATAACCTGGACTCTTCAGAAGAATACTATAAAGAGGTGATCTCTACTCGTGGTTACCAGGATAGACTGGATACTATAGATAATGTTCGTAAAACGAATGTGACCGTTTGTAGTGGAGGAATTATTGGAATGGGAGAGAGCGTGGCCGATAGGGCCGGGATGCTGGTGGCACTTTCAACTCTTAATCCACAACCAGAATCTGTGCCTATCAATGCCCTGGTTCCTGTTGAAGGGACACCTTTAGAGGAACAAAATCCGGTGCCAATCTGGGATATGATAAGAATGGTGGCAACTACCCGTATCGTAATGCCTGAAACTCAGGTAAGGCTTTCGGCAGGAAGAACTCAAATGAGCAGGGAAGGACAGGCCATGTGTTTCTTTGCCGGAGCCAATTCTATCTTTGCCGGTGATAAGCTTCTTACTACTCCTAATCCAGATGTGAATGAGGATATGGAAATGTTCAGGATGCTCGGGCTTAATCCACAAAAAGCATTTGTAAAGAAATCTCAGCCTGAAAGTATAGATGCTGAAAATTCTAAATATAAAGCTCAGGGTGAGAAACCCAGGTGGTCCAGGCCGGAACATAAGATCGAACGAAACCTTGAGGCTCAGAAAAAAGCCAGAACCAAAGCATAGCTTTAAAGAAAATCATCTTGAAACTGGATCTTCAAAATATTCCCAGAAGAAAAAATCTTTCCAAAGAAGATTTTCTGAAGGAATATTTTAAACCGAAGAGACCGGTTATTATTGAAGATTTAACCGCAAACTGGCCGGCTTACAAGAACTGGAACTTTGATTATTTCAGGGAGAAAGCCGGCGGGGTGGTGGTACCTTTGTATGATGGGCAACCGGCTAAAGGACGCGAGAATTCACACGGGGTTGCCATGAAACTACCCTTCAGGGAATATATTGATATCCTTGAAAATGGCCCTACAGATCTAAGAATGTTCTTCTTTAATCTAATTCATAACTGTCCGGAACTGGTTGAAGATTTTAAGTATCCAGATCTGGGTGTGAAATTCTTTAAAAAACTTCCGGTACTTTTTGTTGGCGGTGAAGGTTCAAAAGTCGTCATGCACTACGATATGGACCTGGCAGATAACTTCCATTTCAATTTTGTTGGTCGTAAAAAAGTGATATTGTATCCTCCAGATCAAACGGGATTGTTATACAAAGTGCCGTATTCTATAGTGAGTATGGAGATCATAAATATGGATGATCCAGATTTTATAAATTATCCTGCCTTAGCTCAGGCTAAAGGGTTGGAGGCTATTCTGGCACATGGGGATGCTCTTTATATTCCCAGTGAATGGTGGCATTTTGTTAAATATGAGACTGCTTGCCTTTCCCTAACCTTAAGATCGCTCCCCTCATCCCCAAAAAAGATCGCTAAGGTGCTCAACAATCTGTTGTTTATTCGCAATTATGATAATATGATGCGTAAATTGAAAGGTCAAAAATGGATAGACTATAAAAATAGAATTGCTGTCCAACATACGCATAAGTATGCGGGATTGGAATAAATAATAGCTGGATATGGAACTGGAACAGATACCTAGAGTTAAAAGTATTTCAAGATCAGATTTTTTGAGAGACTATGTCCAGCCACAAAAACCGGTAGTAATTGAGAGATTGATAGACGACTGGCCCGCCTATAAAAAATGGGATCTGGACTATATTAAGCAAATCGCAGGAGAAAAAATAGTTCCTCTATATGATGACCGGCCTATTTCATCTGAATATAAATTCAATGAAGCTCATTCAGAAATGAGGATGGCAGATTATATAGACCTGTTGAAAAAAGGACCTACTAATTACCGAATATTTCTGTTTCATTTATTAAAAGAGGTTCCTGCTCTGCAGAAGGATTTTAATTTTCCTGAAATAGGCTTAAGATTTATCAAACAACTTCCTATGTTATTCTTTGGCGGGGAAAAGTCCAGTGTGTTCATGCATTATGATATTGATTATGCCAATATTCTTCATTGTCATTTTCATGGAAAAAAACAGTGCATTCTATTTCCCCCTTCAGAAAGTAAATATCTCTATAAAGTGCCTCATGCTTTGATAGCGCGGGAGGATATAGATTTTAATAATCCCGATTATGACAAATTCCCCGTGCTAAAAAAAGCAAGAGGATATATTACAGAATTACAGCATGGGGAGACGCTTTATATGCCCGAAGGTTACTGGCATCATATGACATATCTTACGGCGGGATTTTCTATGAGTTTAAGAGCGACACCGCGTACACTCACCAACTTTTCCAAAGCGGTGTATAATCTTATCTTTATGCGTCATTTTGATAATTATATGCGCAAATTACGCGGGCAAAAATGGATAGATTATAAAAATGAACAGGCCATAAAGCGCACTCATAGAAAAAATAAGATCAGCCTGTAATATCGTTTAGGCACTCAAATACCAAATGAGATTCATAGCCTTTTCTCAATAGGTGATCTGCCAGTTTTTTCTTCTTTTTATAAGAATTTGGTTCAGAAATTTGCTCTGCTTTTTTTTCTGCGAGCTCGTAAAGGGTTTTGCGGTATTCTTCTTCCTTGATCTCGGTAAGTCCTAATTTGATGATAGGGCTGGAGATCTCTCGTTTTTTAAGTTCCTGGGTGATCTTGATGCGGCCCCATTTCTTAATCCTGAATTTTCCTCTTACAAAACTTCGGGAAAACCTTTCTTCGTTTAGAAAGTTTTCCTGCATGAGGTTTATTATGATCTTTTCTTTAGCCTCAGGGATCATTCTTAGTTCGTCAAGTTTGTCTTCTACTTCTTTTTGAGACCGGTCACGGTATGAGCAATAGTGCATCAATTTTTGTAAAGCCTCATCTACAGTAAAGGATTTTTGACCTTTCTTATCCATATAACGAAAATAGGGATTTTGAGATATTAAAAAATAAAAAAAAGCCTCCTTGTATTGGAGGCTTTGATAGTTCACGATAGCAGATTTTATTTAGCCTTCTTGTTCAATCTTCCCTCGGCCAGCTTATCTAATTTATTGTCTGCATTATATTCCTCATCCAGAGTCTTCTGAAGTTTTGCTGCGATCTCTTTATGACCTAATTCTTTGGCATATCTTACGACAGTGCCATAACCAGAGATCTCATAGTGTTCTACTCTTTGCGCGTCGGCGATTAGCCCGGCATCTCTTACTTCATCTGAAGCTTCTTCCTTTAAAAAGTCTTCAGCTTCTTCAATAAGCCCTTTCATCGCCTTGCAGGTTTCTCCGGTTGGTTTGATGCCTAATTCTTTACAAATCTCAGAAAGACGCTCCTTATGTTCTTTCGTTTCTTCTAAATGAGACTCAAATGCTTCTTTTAACTTCTTATCATGTGCATTCTTTACCATTTTCGGTAAAGCTTTGGTAAGTTGAGATTCTGCACTGTAAAGATCTTTGAGTTGATGCTCAAAAAGGTCTTTTAAATCTTTCATGATTTTATATTTATTGGTTAATAATCTATAAATCTAATCCAGATTTAGATCGCTCGTAGTTAATTGAATACTAAAGATTTGTTGTCTAATTGCTAATTAGCTACAATAGTGATAAAAGAAATTACTATAGCGATAATTACGTAAAGTGCAGAAACAAAAAAACGCCTTCCAATTGCTTGAAAGGCGTTTTTATTATTTGATCACTTTCCCGTCTTTGTCGTGAAAGTGGTACTCTAAATACGTGTAAGCATCGCGAGGTAAAATTTTCACCCAACGTTTGTGGTCTACAAACCACTTAGATCGGGGAGATGGAAAGCCTTTGGTTAAAAAGGCTGCAATAAACGGGTGTGCGCTAAGTGTGATCTTTTTGTGTTCTTTCTTGATCAACTTTTCAAGGTCCACCTTTATTTTGTTAACCAAACTAATAGGTGCTTCAATTTCACCATTACCATTAGGATTGTCCTCACGGGTCTTGATGTTCATTTCTGGCCTTACGCGCTGTCTCGTAATTTGTACTAATCCAAACTTACTCGGGGGCAGTATCTTGTGTTTTGCCCTGTCGTCACTCATTTCATTTCTTAGGTGATCGTAAAGCTTTTTTCGATTCTCAGCTTTGTTCATGTCTATGAAGTCTACCACAATAATTCCTCCCATGTCACGAAGTCGTAACTGTCGGGCTATTTCTGTGGCACTAATCATATTTACTTCCAAAGCCGTGTCTTCCTGGTTTTTGGATTTGTTCGAACGGTTACCGCTATTTACGTCTATGACATGCATAGCCTCGGTATGTTCTATTACCAGGTAGGCGCCTTTACTCATGGATACGGTGCGCCCAAAGGTAGTTTTTATCTGTCTTTCGATACCAAATTTTTCAAAAATGGGTTGGTTGGATTGATGCAATTTTACGATTGATTCTTTTTCTGGAGCAATTTCGCTCACATAATCTTT
>JBFGDP010000021.1:0-15888 GCA_041580575.1 Christiangramia sp. | reverse complement strand
TAGAGGAATTCGTAAACTTAGGATTTTCTTAGAGATCTCACCCATCACTTCTTCAAAGTTCTTTAAACTGAAGAGATCTGGAAATAATGAATAACTTTACCGAATATTGAATTTACCATATGAAAAAATTAATCCTGCTCCTGTTAATTTCTGTAAGCATCTCCTGTAAAAACGATAAAAATACTGAAGATACCGTCGGTAAAGCCGATGACACTACCGCTTTTCAGAAAAAACTGAAATTGGATTATCCAGATTTTGCTCTGGAGCCTAAAGCCAGGGAATATGCCTTAGCCTGGGTAGAATATATTACCGCCCAGAATGAAATACGAAAATTGGATAACAGCACGATCAACGAAGTAAAAAACAATGCTGTTGCGATCGCCCAGATCATGGAATCTTTAAAAAATTCTGTTCCCGATAGTTTAAAATCTGTGGCCGTGGAAGCCAGGCTGAATGTAGTAAATACCAAAGCGCAGTTATTAAAACAATATTCGGGCCGGCAGGAACCCAATGCAGAAGATATAGCTCAAACCACCAAAGACCTGCATTTGGAATTTAACAATCTCAAGTTACAGATGAATGAGATCTTCCTGAAATCACTTGAAGAATTTGAAAAAGAACTGGATGATTTCGAACGGAATGAAAGGGAATCAGATTCTATAGCAGAAGAAATTTAAGAATTAAAAATCGTAACTTGAAGTAAATTTATTGACATGAAGAAACTGGTTCTTTTAAGCATTCTACTATTAAGTTTTAATTTAACTTCAATTCACGCCCAGGTTAAGAATACCGAAGAAAACATCAATGCTGTAAAAAGACAGGTAAATAAAACTATAGGTAAATGGCATAAGGCAGCCCGCGAAGCCAATATTGACAATTACTTTAACCTGATGACAGATGATGCCATTTTTATTGGCACAGATGCTACCGAGAACTGGAAACTCCCGGAATTTAAAAAATTTGCACGGCCCTATTTTGATTCCGGAAAAGCCTGGAGTTTTTCAGCACTGGAGAGGAATCTTTATGTTCATGAGAATTTAAGAGTGGTGTGGTTTGATGAACTTTTAGATACTCAGATGGGCATCTGCAGGGGCTCGGGCGTAGTCATGAAAGAGAATGGTAAATGGAAAATTCATCATTACGTTCTATCTATTGCGATTCCCAACGAAAATGTAGACGAGGTGACTAAACTCAAGGAAAAATTTGACACCGAACTTATGGCGAAAATTCGAAAAAACTAAGAATTACCCTAATACAAACTCTTTCCATCGTACAACAATCTTTATTATCCCTCTTTCAATTTAGCTTTCGCTCAGTTTTTGAATTTCAGAATATTAACTCTTAAATTACATAGGAATGGCTTTGACTTTTTAGCCATTTTTTTACTTTAGCGACTTTATATCTCATAATTAACTTTAAACAATGAAAAGAATAAACAGAATTCTGTTTCTATCTGCCGTTGGTGCCGGATTATTTTCGGCCTGTAACGATAACAAAAAGGTAGATGAGAATAAGGAGGTCCATGGTATTAACCTTGCCTATATGGACACCACTACTAGCCCTCAACAAGATTTTTTCCGCTATGTGAACGGCGCCTGGCTGGACAGCACCGAGATCCCGAATGACCGCAGCAGGTGGGGAAGCTTTGATGAACTTCGCCAAAGAACAGACGAGGATGCCTTAGCCTTACTTGAAAAAACTGCCAGCAGCGAAGACCTGGATGGTTCTACAGATCAGGGCAAAGCTGTTTTCCTTTACAAAAGTATCATGGATACGGTTAACCGAAATGCACAGGGCGTAGAACCGGTAAAACCATACCTGGCAAAGATCGATGCCATTCAGTCTAAGGAAGATCTTCAGAAATTCCTTATCGAGATGAGTGAATATGGAAGCGCAGGATTTTTCTCTTTCGGCGTAGGTGCTGACAGTAAAAATTCTGATATGAACGCGGCTTACCTTAATCCCTCAGGATTAGGTCTTCCGGAAAGGGATTATTACCTTCTGGACGATTCAGATTCCAAAGACAAAAGAAAGAAGTACAAGGTATACATCGCAGATATGCTTCAGTATATTGATTATACCGAGGAAGAAGCTAAAAAAGCGGCTGAAACCATTCTTGCCTTTGAGACCAAACTTGCCGAGCCAAGACTGGATAAGGTAGAGCGTCGCGATGCTAGAAACACCTATAATCCTATGACTATTGCCGAGTTACAAAAATTGACTCCGGCAATGCAATGGAATGCCTATTTCGAAGGAATTGGCGCTAAAAACCTTGATACGGTAATCGTTTCTCAGCCAAAATATATGAAGGCCCTTCAGCAGATCCTGACTGAAAATTCTATAGATGACTGGAAAACATATTTAAAGTGGGATTTTTTCAATGGTGCTGCACCAACCCTTACAACTCAGCTGGAGAGAGAAAGCTGGGAATTCTATAGCAAAGCTTTACGTGGTGCCAAGGAACAACGCCCACGAAACGAGAGAGCGCTAGGCACTATTAACGGTGTGCTGGGTGAAGCTTTAGGTAAATTATATGTAGAAGAGCATTTCCCTCCTCAGGCTAAGGAAACGGCCAGAGAAATGGTAGATAACATCATCAAGGCATACGAAAACCGTATTAGTAATCTTAGCTGGATGAGCGAGGATACCAAGAAAAAAGCGCTTGAAAAGCTTAGTACTTTCAACGTAAAGATCGGGTATCCTGATACGTGGAAAGACTACGGTGATCTTGAGATCCAGAGCCCAGAAGACGGCGGATCATATTTCCAGAATATGTTAAATGCCCAGAAGTGGAGAGTTACAGATAATATGGCAGACCTGGGACAACCGGTAGATAAAACTGAATGGTTCATGTCTCCACAAACCGTAAATGCGTATTACAATCCTCGCTATAACGAAATTGTATTTCCAGCGGCGATTTTACAACCTCCATTCTATGATTATAAGGCAGATGCTGCCGTTAATTATGGGGGTATTGGTGCAGTAATTGGGCATGAGATCTCTCATGGTTTCGATGACAGTGGCGCTCGTTTTGATGCTGAAGGAAATCTTAATAACTGGTGGACAGATAAAGATCTGGAACAATTTGAGGATCTTGGAAGCGAACTTGCCGAGCAGTACAGCGCGATCGAAGTACTTGATAGTGTTTACATCAACGGTAAATTCACTTTAGGTGAAAATATTGGAGACCTTGGAGGGGTAAATGCCGCATATGACGGTCTGCAAATACACCTGAACGAAAACGGAAATCCGGGTGAGATCGATGGTTTTACTCCTGAACAAAGATTCTTTCTATCATGGGCTACCGTTTGGCGTACTAAGATGCGCGAAGAAGCCTTGAGAAACAGGATCAAGACAGATTCTCATTCTCCGGGAATGTACAGAGCTTACGTGCCACTTCAAAATATCGATGCATGGTACGGCGCTTTTGCAATCAAAGAAGGTGATGCAATGTATATTAAACCAGAAAACCGAGTGAGGATCTGGTAACTTATTGCAAATAACACTATTAAAAGGCCGGTATAAACCGGCCTTTTTTATTTTAATACTTTAAATTTAAGTAAGAGAAACTAATTACAAACAAAAAAATTAGTTACAATAAGCTGAAATTGAAATCTCATGAACCTTAAGACCTTGATTTTCATATGTATTCTTTCTTCTTGGTGTGATCATACCGGGGAAACATTTCGATACACAAAGCAGCAAAATAACTTCGACTGGATTATAGGTCAATGGGTTCGTACTAATGATCGACCTGATCTAAAAACCTATGAGAATTGGGTAAAACATTCTGAGCATGAATATCACGGGAAAGGTTTTACTATAAAAGGAGCAGATACCGTATTTCAGGAAGGACTAAAACTTGTAAAAATCTCCGGTGACTGGAAATACATAGTGACCGGTGTGAACGAAAGTCCAACTGATTTTCATCTTATAGTAAAGGAGAAAAATAAATTTATTGCTGAAAGCTTAAAGAATGATTTTCCAAAAAAGCTCACCTACTCAAGGCTAGACGATACGCTTACAGCAGTAGCTTCTGCAGATCAAAAAAAGGTGATTTTTAAATTTGAACGATTGGATCAAAAATAGAGAAAAGCATCCTGGATATGCTCTACACGGGTACCCGCTTTATTCTTTATAATGGCGATTATATCAAACCTCACCTCCACATCCAGCCCCGATTCCTCAACATAATGATTCATTGCCTTCACCAGTTGCTGTATCTGTTTACGCTTTAAAAAATCCTGGGGATCACCAAACTCTGGAGTACTGCGGGTTTTAACTTCGACTGCCACCAGGGTATTACCTCGCCTGGCAATGATATCGATCTCTGCTTTTTGATATCGATAATTTCGCTCTAGTAACTCAAACTCTTTTAACAGAAGATATTCGGCAGCCAACTCCTCCCCATTTCTTCCAAGTTCGTTATGATCTGCCATGATATGTTATTTAGAGGGAGTAGTTAACAATGATAGCCCCTACTTTAAGGTCTAAAGCTGCTATCTCTTCAGGAGAGGCATGAACGATCTTATCCCCATAAAATTTATTTTCCGGCTTGTTCCCGGGCGTAAGAAACACCCGCAAACCACTGTTTTCAAGTCTGCCGCCATTCCAGTCTACAGCACCGCTATAATCCCAGCCAAATCCATAAAAAGAGATCTTGCGACCATTTCTTTTATTGAGTTCTTCATACTCGGTTCCTATATCAATGCCCGTACTGGATTTCCAGATTCCTGCATTGGAGTATCTCAGGTCATAGATCTTTTTTCTGTCCAGATCCTTCCAGGTAATATGCAATTCATTTTCGGTCCCGGGATATAATATAGTATATGCTCTTTCAACAGTCCCTTCTTCATACATTTCTACGCCCTCCTGTATGTTCGCTTCAGGGTATAAACTTTTTAAATCCTGGGAACTCATTCTACCCATTTCTTCGATCACATACTTCGAATTTCCTTCAGCAACACTTTTTTTTGAACTATTACAAGCTGACAATAAAGCAACCACAAAGAGGATAAAAATTTTTCGCATTTGAATTCTATTTCAGGTAAAAGTAGAAAGTTATTCGGCAAGGCTTTTGGCTTTTACAAGAATTTAACGCGTAATCGAACACCTTTGCTTAACTTTACGGCTCTTAAAAAAGGACACAGTATAATGAGCAAAAATCCTCAGAGATTTACGATTACAGCAGCCCTACCCTATACCAACGGGCCTATACATATTGGACATTTAGCCGGGGTTTATGTACCGGCCGACATATATTCCAGATTTCTACGAATGCAGGGGCACGATGTGGCTTTTGTTTGTGGTAGTGATGAGCATGGAGTGCCTATTACCATTAAAGCGAAAAAAGAAGGTGTGAGTCCACAGGATGTGGTAGATAAATACAATGGCATTATTAAAAAATCCTTTGAAGAATTCGGGGTGAGTTTTGATAATTACTCCCGTACCTCGGGTAAAACACATCATGATACCGCTTCAGAATTTTTTAAAAAAATGTATGAGGATGGTAAGTTCATAGAGGAGACTACCAAACAGCTTTATGATGAGGAAGCAGGCCAATTCCTGGCCGATAGATTTGTGACCGGAACCTGCCCCAAATGTGGCAACGAGGAGGCTTATGGAGACCAGTGTGAAAGCTGCGGAACTTCTCTAAATGCGACAGACCTTATCAATCCAAAGTCTGCCATTACAGGTGCAGTACCAACTTTAAAGGAAACCAGACACTGGTTCCTTCCTCTGGATCAATACGAGGATTTTTTAAAGGAATGGATCCTGAAAGGGCATAAAGATGACTGGAAGAGTAATGTATATGGCCAGGTAAAATCATGGATCGATGATGGGCTTCGTGCCCGCGCGGTAACCCGTGACCTGGATTGGGGAATTCCCGTGCCTGTGGAAGGTGGGGATGGTAAAGTGTTATACGTTTGGTTTGATGCTCCTATTGGTTATATTTCTTCCACCAAAGAATGGGCCGCAAGAGAAGGCAAGGACTGGGAACCGTACTGGAAAGATGAGAATACCAAGCTGGTACATTTCATCGGGAAAGATAATATTGTATTCCATTGTATCATATTCCCTGTGATGCTTAGGGCACATGGGGATTATATACTTCCGGAAAACGTTCCTGCAAACGAATTCCTCAATCTTGAAGGTAAAAAGCTTTCTACCTCAAAGAACTGGGCGGTATGGCTGCATGAATACCTGGAGGATTTCCCGGGACAGCAGGATGTGCTGAGATATGCGCTAACCGCAAATGCTCCTGAAACGAAAGACAACGACTTCACCTGGAAAGATTTCCAGGCCAGAAATAATAATGAACTGGTGGCCATCTTCGGAAACTTTATAAACCGGGTGGTAGTGCTTACCAACAAATATTACAACGGAATTGTTCCCGAACCCGGAAATTATTCTGAAGTGGATGAAAAGACGATAGCCGAACTAAAGGCTTATCCTTCAGTGATCGCAAGTTCTATAGAGAGATACAGGTTTAGAGAAGCCCAGGGAGAATTGATGAACCTGGCCAGGCTTGGTAATAAATACCTCGCAGATGAAGAGCCATGGAAACTGATCAAAACCGATGAAGAAAGGGTGAAAACCATTATGTATGTGGCACTTCAAATCGCTTCTGCCCTATCTATCGTCAGTGAACCTTTCTTACCATTTACCTCAGCGAAACTGAAAAAGATGCTGAATCACGTGGATGAGATTTCAGATAATACGCCAGACTGGGATATTATCGGAACCAAGGAAGCACTAATACCTGCAGGGCATCAAATTGGAAAAGCCGAATTACTTTTTAGCAAAATAGAAGATGAACAAATGGAAAAACAGCTGGAGAAATTAGAGGCTACTAAAACTGCAAATGCTATGGAAGATCAAAAAGCAGAACCTCAGAAAGAGATCGCCACATTTGAAGATTTCACCAAAATGGATCTTCGAGTGGGAACTATTATCGAGGCTGAAAAAATGCCAAAAACCAAGAAATTACTCATTTTAAAGGTTGATACCGGTTTAGATAAAAGAACTGTGGTCTCCGGAATTGCAGAACACTTCAAGCCAGAGGATGTTATTGGAAAAAAAGTAACCGTGCTGATAAATCTTGCTCCAAGAAAATTACGCGGAGTAGAAAGCGAGGGAATGATACTTATGACCGAAAATGCAGAAGGAAAACTGGTTTTTGTAAATCCTGATGAAGATGGTGTTAAAAGCGGGACAACTATAAATTAGAACGATTTTCATCACATTTAGTGCAGTCTAAATATGATAAAAAACTATATCATAGTCTTATTTTAAGTGTATTAGTCAAGCTGAACTTGTTTTAGCTTCTCTTTGATGCTATACATTTTCTATAGATCCTGAACAAGTTCAGGATGACGGCTAACGATCAGGTATTTCAAATTCATGCTCAAAATAGCCTACCACCCCATCTATAAACATCCTCTCCCGGAAGGGCATCGCTTCCCTATGGAGAAGTATGACCTTTTGCCAAAACAGCTTTTGCATGAAGGTACCTGTGAGGAGGGTAATTTTTTTGAGCCGGAATTCCCGGAGGAATGTCATATTTTAAACGTTCATGATAAGGACTATCTAAAACGTTTAAAGAACCTGGAATTGACTAAGAAGGAAATTCGAGTTTCCGGCTTTCCCTTATCGCAGCAACTGGTAGACCGAGAGCAGATCATTGCCGATGGCACCATTAAAGCCTGCCATTATGCATTAGAATATGGCATCTCAATGAACATCGCCGGCGGTACGCACCATGCCTACACCAACCGCGCGGAGGCTTTCTGTCTGCTCAACGACCAGGCTATTGGGGCAAGATATCTTCAGGAAAAAGGGCTAGCAAAAAAGATCCTTATCGTAGATCTGGATGTGCACCAGGGCAACGGCACTGCCGAGATCTTTCAAAATGACGATACGGTTTTTACATTTTCCATGCATGGCAAAGGAAATTATCCTTTTAGAAAAGAACAATCAGACCTGGATATCGAACTGGCAGATGGTACCGAAGATTTAGCCTATCTCAATAAATTAAAATCTACCCTACCCTCGCTTATTGAAAGAACCGAGCCGGATTTTATTTTCTACCTCTGCGGTGTGGACATTCTTGATACAGATAGACTGGGAAGACTTGCATGCTCAATTTCGGGATGTAAGGAAAGAGACCGCTATGTGCTTCAAGCCTGCCATGATCTTGGAATACCCGTACAATGTAGTATGGGCGGAGGTTACTCCCGCGATATTAAACAAATTCTGGAGGCTCATGCCAATACTTACCGACTGGCCCAGGAGATCTATTTTTAAATTAACAGTTGCAGATTCCAATTACTTAATTCATTTTTAAGAATGGTTTGTCAAAATTGTGAAAATCTATTCACTGCGAATTTTTGTCTTACATGTGGGCAACACTCCCTTGCCGGTAAAATTAATTTCAGGTCTATATTGGAACTGGTTTTCCAGGTATTTTAAATGCCGACAACCAGTATGTTAGAACTTTTATGAGCTTATCCCTGAAATCAGGGATACGATCAACCCAAATATATAAGAAATAAGAAAGCCTTTTTTTAATTCATTAAGGCTACTATTTTCAATCTTAAGTACGTGGCTGCCATTTTTTTTGTTCATCCGGGCACCTTTCTTAATACTTAATCTTACTTGAAGAATATCCCTGAATAAAAAATCCCGCCTTCAAGGGGCGGGATTGAAAATTGTACTTATTTACCAAGAAGTAGTAACTCATGACATACTATTTCTGTGATATAACGTTTTACACCGTCTTTATCTTCATAGCTCCTACTGGTAAGTTTGCCTTCAATACCAACTTCTTTTCCTTTCGGCACATAGTTCTCTACAAGATCTGCTGTCTTTCCCCAGGCCACGATATTATGCCATTGTGTATCTGTGATCTTTTCGCCTTTGGCATTCTTATAACTTTCATTGGTTGCCACCGAAAATTTAGCCAGTTTCTTTCCTGAGTCAAGATTTACGATCTCAGGCTCATTACCTACATGACCAATTAATTGTACTGTGTTTCTTAAAGTGCTCATAACTATAGAATTTTTTGCAGCTGAAAATCATTAGTTCATTTCAACGAGACAAATGTGCATCAGAAACAAAATTGGAGTCGTATCAAAAATATTTGCTTTCGTTTACTTTCGTTTGTATGCGTTTGCAAACGGATAATTCTTTATCGATTTATTCGTATTTACAAGGTGAAATCTTATTTTTAGCGCTTTAATTACAACACATGAATAATCGAAATATCAGCAATAAAGCAAGGATCTACCACAGGTATTTAGGCTTTTTCCTGGCCGGAATCATGGCCATGTACGCCATTAGCGGAATCGTCCTTATTTTCAGAAATACAGATACTTTTAAGGTGAGTGAAACCATTGAGAAAAAAATAGCAAAAGATCTCAATACCGCCCAAATAGGAAAAGCTCTGAAAATAAAAAACTTTGAAATAGAGAAAACAGAGGGTGAGAAAATCTATTTTAAACAGGGGGTGTTCGACCGTACTACCGGCGTGGCTACCTACGAGGTTAAAAAATTGCCCGTCATTCTTAATAGTATGACCAAGCTGCATAAGGCGAATACTACTAAACCTTTATTCTTTCTGAATATCATATTCGGTATTTGCCTGTTATTTTTCGTCCTTTCTGCATTCTGGATGTTCATGCCTTCTACAAAAATTTTTAGAAAGGGTATTTTCTTTACTATTGGAGGTATCTTATTGACGCTGATCTTATTACTTATTTAGGATGAGTATTGAAGAAGCATACAATTCATGGTCTTCTCAGTATGACAGCAATAGCAATAAAACCAGGGATCTGGACGGGGTGGTGACCAGGCAGGTATTAGACAAGCTGGAATATAAAAAAGTTCTCGAACTCGGCAGTGGGACCGGGAAAAATACCGAAAATCTCTTACTTAAGGCGCAGGAAATTATAGCTGTAGATATTTCTGAAGAAATGCTGAAGGTAGCGAGGCAAAAGATCAAATCAGATAATGTTACTTTCATCAAAGCAGATATCACCAAAACCTGGGATTGGACTAAGGTTATTTTTGACCTGGTTACCTGCAATCTTACTTTGGAGCATATAGAGGACCTGGATTTTATTTTCAGCTCTGTTCATGCAAAACTGAATCAAGGGGGACATTTTTTTATTTCTGAACTCCACCCCTTCAAACAGTATACAGGAACTAAAGCCAGGTTCGATTCCGCAGATGGAATTATTGAGCTTGAATCCTATACCCATCATATCTCTGAATTTTTGAAGGTTGCAGAAGATTCGGGATTTAAACTGGTGACCCTAAATGAGTGGTTTGATGATGAAGCTGAAGATCTACCTCCGCGAATTTTAAGCTTATTATTTCAAAAGCCATGATCGCAACTCCCTATTATGCGGTGATCTTTACTTCGATCTTAAACAAAGACCATCAAGGTTATGAAGAAATGGCTGAAAAAATGGAGGCGCTGGCAAAATTGCAACCGGGCTACCTTGGTTTTGAATCTGCCAGGAATGAAATCGGGATTAGCGTTTCCTACTGGAAAGACCTGGAAAGCATAAAACTGTGGAAACAACATACAGAACATCTACTGGCCAAGAAATTGGGAAAGCAACAGTGGTATAAAAATTACCAGATAAGGATCGCTAAAGTGGAAAGGGACTATAACAGCATTTAATATGCTGATTTGCAAAGTTTTAAAAATTATCCGTATTTTAAAAGTTTAAAAATAATTCAGCTTCCCTACAAGTTTCAAAAATTCTTGCATCATGGAAAAAGCATGTCCGGAATGTGGGGAAAAGTTGCGAGGCAGGACAGATAAGAAATTCTGCAGTGACTATTGCCGGAATACCCACCATAATAAGGTGAATAAAGACACCAGTAATCTTATACGAAATACCAACAACCTCCTGCGCCGTAACCATCGTATCCTTGAAGAACTAAATCCGGGAAATAAAACTTCGGTTTCCCGAAATAAGCTGCTGGCCAAAGGCTTTAATTTTGAATTTTTTACCAGCATCTATAACACAAAATCGGGGAATCAGTATTTTTTTATATACGACCAGGGTTACCTGAAACTTGAAAACGATTTTTATGCTTTGGTAAAAAAGAATTAGGTCCTTTTGAGATCAATTGCAGTTGAAGGCCGTGAGAAACATCTGGATCTTATGTTGAAGCAGGACTATATGATAGGAATCTATCTTCATAGGTCTGGATAGAGCTATAAAACAAAGAATTATTCAGGATAATATATCCTAAGCCTATGAGGCGGGCAGAAGTAAGAACTAAAAATAATTAGCCTTAAACCCATTAACTGCTTATTAATTATCAGGAACTTTTATTTCCTGTCGATTTCTTAAAATAGGTGTACGTAAATCCATTTTGAAGAATAAAACCAACAGCAAGAGCACCAAGAAGATAGGTATATCCCGCACTTCCATTATATAGCCACGATGCTATCATAATGATCACTGCCCAGATGAGGGCGTTGATTATTAGTAATTTTTTCATTTCAGAACATTTAGTGCCAGGTATGGCTTTTTAACTTCAAAGCTGCTCTTAATACGTCTCGCTGACTAATCTGTCCTACGAGTCGGCCATTTTCCACAATAGGGAATCTACGGAACTTCATCTCAATGAATTTCTTCGCGGCGTCCAGAACGTTCATATTCCCATCTATAGTTTCTACGCTGGAATTCATTCGCTTTCCCACAGTAAGATCACTCATAGGCATATTATAATAGCGGCTGTCTGAGATCTGTTTCATACAGTCTCCTTCAGAAATGATCCCCAGCAACTCATTCTTATCGTTTACTACACAACCTCCTGAAATACCATGCTTGAGGAGTTTTTCCATGACATCCATAATATTTTCATGTTCCCGGAAAGTCACCAGGTTCTCTGTCATATAATCCCTGACCAGAATTGGAGCTTCAGCAGGCTTCTCCGGGGCGGCCCGCTTCCCCATAAAACTTTTAATACCCATATCACAACATTTTGATTCCTAATTACTTAAATATAAGAATTTTTAGGTTAGCAGCTACTTCTCCCGTTTGACTACCAATAAATCAAAAACTTAATTAACTTTAAGACTTTTCAATCCAAATCCATGACTAACCGACTTTCCGGACTAATAGCCTTTCTTTTGATCATTATTGCGGTTTGGGTCAACTTTAATTTTGACCAGCCAGATTTTAATGCTGAAGAAAATATCCCGCTAACAGAATTCTCTACCATGCGAGCTTTTGAGCATGTAGAAAAGATCGCCCAAAGACCACATTATATTGGCAGCCCCGCTCATAATTTCGTGAGAAATTATATTGTTGATGAGCTTCAAAACATGGGTCTGGAGGTACAGACGCAGCAAGGCTACAATCTTAATAAAAATGCCGAATTGGCCCTGCCTCAGAATATCCTTTCGAGAATAAAAGGAACTGGAGAAGGGAAAGCCCTCGTTCTAATGACGCATTACGACTCTGCCATGCACTCATCATTTGGCGCCAGCGATGCCGGGAGCGGGGTAGCCACAATTCTGGAAGGTATTAGAGCATTCCTGGAAAAAGGCAATCCCCATAAAAATGACATTATCCTGCTATTTACAGATGCAGAGGAAATAGGCCTTAATGGAGCCTCTCTTTTCGTTCAGGATCATCCCTGGGCCCAGGATGTTGAGCTGGCCCTTAATTTTGAAGCACGTGGAAGTGGCGGGAATTCTTTTATGTTACTCGAAACAAATAAAAAAAATGCCAGATTAATTGAAGCCTTTCAACAGGCAGGAACAAAATATCCGGTTACCAATTCCCTGGCCTACAGTATTTATAAAATGCTACCCAATGATACAGATCTTACGGTGCTTAGATCCCAGGCAGATATCAATGGGTATAATTTCGCTTTTATAGACGATCATTTTGATTACCATACCGCAAACGATATTCCCAAAAACCTGGATAAAAAAACACTTGCGCATCAGGGTAGCTATCTAATGCCATTGCTGGCTTATTTTAGCAATACAGATCTAACCGAACTGTCCAGCGACCGGGACCTGATCTACTTTTCGCTTCCTTTCGGAGAATTTATCTCTTATCCCTTTAACTGGGTAGTCCCAATGCTTGTACTGGCTATTATCATTTTTCTCATCCTGGTCGTCTATGGGATTCGAAGAGAGACATTGAGCATAGGCGGTATCTTAAGAGGTTTTATTCCCCTGGTTCTAAGCATTATTCTATCTGGATTACTGGTTTGGGCATTCTGGAAATTCTGTTTGTTCATTTACCCAGAATATTCTGAAATGGAGCACGGATTTACCTATAACGGCTACTGGTATATAGCATTGGCGATATTTCTAAGCCTAGCCGTTTGCTTCTTAATTTACCATCTGCTAAGAAGAAGCCTAAGAACCGCATCGGTATTTGTGGCTCCACTGGCCCTGTGGTTAGGTATAAATACCCTGATTGCGCTGTATTTAACAGGAGCGTCCTATTTCATTATTCCGATATATTTCGGGCTTTTACAGTTGTTCATAATGACCCGACAGGAAAAACCTAACAGGATTTTGATGGTACTGCTTTCCTGTCCTGCTATTTTTATATTACTCCCGTTCATTTGGAGTTTACCAGTAGCTTTAGGTTTGAAAATGCTGTTTATAACTGCTATCCTGGTGAGTTTGTTATTTGCACTGTTTCTTCCTCTTTTTGGATATTTCAGGAGGTTAAAATCATTCGCGGTATTATGTTTTCTGCTCTTTAATATACTACTGTTCATAGCCCATTTTTATTCAGATTTCAGTGAAGAAAGACCAAAGCCAAACAGTCTTGTCTACCTCAAAGACCTTGATCAAAAAACAACCACCTGGTATTCTTATGATAATATGATTGATGACTGGACTGCTCCCTATATTGGTAAGGATGCCAGAAAGGAATCACTAACCGAATCTGTCTTTAGTAGTAAGTATAACACCCGTTTTACATCAAAAGCCGATGCTCCCGATATTGATATTCCGGAACCCGGGATTACCATAGAAAACAGAGGTGTAGACAGCCTGGGTAACCAAAATTACCTGATGAAAATAGCACCCAACAGACCAATCAATAAAATGGAGCTTTTTGAGACTAAAGATGTAGATTTTCAATCCTTTAGAGTAAACGACCTTGAAGCACCCGACATATACCTTGGCGAAAATAAATTCCATATGTTTAAGCGTAGGTGGAAGGAACGTTTGTTAACTTACAATGCTACAAATCTTGACACCTTAAGGATAGCATTCAGCATTAGGAAAAATGACCGGCCAGAGTTTATTTTATATGAAGCTGCCTATGATCTTATAGGCCATGAAAAGCTTGGGGTTAAAGCCCGGCCTGAGGGTATGATCCCCAGACCTTTTATTCTTAATGATGCTACGATTTTGAAAAAAACTATCAGATTAAACAAATAGAATGAAAATATCGATTTTAGGTTGCGGTTGGTTAGGAATGGAACTGGGAAAAAGGCTGCGAGCAGAGAATCACGAGGTACGTGGATCTGTGACCAGTACGGAAAAAATGCAGGTTTTAAGAGCTGCCGGGATCGTCCCTTATTCCATCAAACTTTTCGAAAAAGGTATTCAGGGTGATATCAGATCATTCCTCTCCGGGGCAAATATTTTGATCGTGGATGTACCTCCCGGATTGAGAAAAGACCCCGAAGTGAACTTTGTCAAAAAGATCAAAAATCTTATTCCGTTTATTGAAAGTTCCAACCTAAGGAAAGTGATCTATACCAGTTCTACTTCGGTCTATGAAGATCTGGAAGAATTCCCGGTTTATAATGAAAGTTCTGAAACAGATAATTCCAATAATACCGCGGTACAACTTAAAAATTCTGAATTGCTTTTCTTAAATAACGAGAAGTTCAATGCTTCAATAATACGCTTTGGAGGATTAATAGGGCCTGAAAGGCATCCCGTAAATTATCTTTCCGGAAGAACCGGTATTACGAATCCCGATGCACCGGTGAACCTGGTACACCAGGAAGACTGTATCGCGGCGATTTGTAAATTAATGCAAAAAGAAAAGGACAATTCAGTATGGAATGTCGTAAATCCCAACCATCCCTCTAAGATGGAATATTATACCGAAATCGCCAAAGACAGACGTCTGAATGTTCCAGAATTTGACCATTCCAAACCATCGAGAGGAAAGAAAATAAGTTCTGAAAAACTGATCAAAGAGCTGAAATTTAAATTTTCTAAATCCTTATAATCTACCGTTTTCGGTATGCTTCTTCATATGGTGACCAGATCTCATACATAGGATCACCTTTAGAACTTTTCCCCGAATGATGCCATTCACCGTCTTTTACCTGGAAATCGAATTGGAGTTGTGCTCCTACCCTATTCTTATCCCTTGAAAAGAATTCGATATTTTCAATATATTTTCCATCCTTAAGGGTATAGGTACCCCCACCCGATCCCATGAACTCCCGCGTCGCCGAATTAAATGCCACCCACTGAAAACGATCCCCGCCAAGGATCTTAATAGTTCTGCGATCACCCGGTTCCATTTTTGTAAGTTCTCCATTTCTTTTTATGCCCGTGATCACCCAGTTACCGCTAAGTTCATTTTCGTTGTTGGATACCCGTTCCCATTTCTCAACGCCGGTAGTATTATTAAGCGTGATCATGTTTTCATTCTCAAAAATAAGCCTGGGATTGGTCATTTCTCCAATCATCTTTGGTGAACGGGTATTAAAATCCATAGTCTCTGTATAATCATCCATGGAATATTCTCCCCCAAGGGCCCAGAGAAATTCTTTAGTTTCAACTTTCCTGGCTGCTTCAGCAAAATAATCATCCTGATAAATCCTTATCACCTCCTTTTCGATTACAGGCGCACCATTTTC
>JBFGDP010000020.1:0-15959 GCA_041580575.1 Christiangramia sp. | reverse complement strand
GTGAAGGACATTTATTTTTTCTGGTCTATAAAATTACCGTTCAACACATTTGAGGCGAGACCGTTGTCAGGATAATATTACCTGTTTTTTTATCAAATATAGGGGAAATCACCTATATTTGATTCATTCGAAAATTCTCCCCCAATTCTATTTCCTACCGTGTTTTTTAAACATTAAATGATATACAATCATTACAGGCCCCTGTCGTGTTGAGATTTTATTGTTACTTTTTAATGCCGATGATGATGGAAAAAAGACAGCTTTTAATTGTAAGCAGAAATGAAGAATTTGTAAATAAGCTCATAGACGATGTAAGTATTGATTATGAGATCACCCATGAAAAATCCATTCATGTAGCTTATAATACTGCACTTAATTTACTGCCCGAGACTATTTTCTTTGATAAGAATTCTTATACCAAGGCGTCAGATTTCAGAAATCTCAAAAACTTCAAATCCACTCATTTCCTTACAAAAAGCTTTTTGATCGTTTACGGAAAGGATGAAGATCTGGCTATTTTAAATAAAAGATATAAGAATATAATCGATGAATTTCTTTCAAATAATTTGAGCATAGAGCAGGTATCCAACAGGATATTAAAGCATAACCTCAATAAGAACTATAATTACTGGCACGATTGTTTTATGGGCCTTTTTAATCTTATGGTTCAACCAGTGGTTTTGCTCAAGCAAAACAGCATCATCGCTATGAATGATGCCTTCAAAAAAACCTTTCGCCTGGAAAAGACCGATGGTTTGAAACTCACCGACTTTGTGAATATTGAGAATAAAGCCAAGGTTAGGACCAGTTTGAGGAACTTCGCCAGGGGCAAACATATGAAGGCTGTGACCAATACCTCGCTACTGCTCCATAATGATAAATTGAGGAATGCCAGGATAAGTTTCTCTAAGCTTAGCCGAAATATTACCGACCAGTTTATCATGATGATAGACTTTTCTGGTAAACAATTCTCTTTTGATGATAGTGTTGGCAGTCATGCCAACCAAATGGAAAAATGTTTTGAGGATAATAGTGAGCTTGCCGAATTTAGTTTTACCAAGCGCGAAAAAGAAATTATCGCATTGCTTTGCAAAGGTTATAAAACCAAAGAAATTTCTGATGCCTTGTTCATCTCTCCAAAAACTATTGAAAAGCATCGGTCCAACATTATTAAAAGGACGAATTCAGAAACTATTCTGGAGAGTATCATATTTGCAATAAACCATAATCTGGTAGATTTCCCGAAATCTTAAAGTAGTCATAAAACACTGTTAATTAGGTGCTTCTTGGTGTAATATAGGGGAAATCCCCTATGCTCTACGAGGAGTCAGTTTCTTACATTTACACTGTTTCTGAATATAGGGATCTTTCTAAATCTCGAATAGCGGAAACTATTTTGTTGCCCCCCAAATCACTGAATTTTTATTGTTTTTGATACTTCGCCTTCCCTGGGAAGGTCTGTATATATATTAACCATTCTAAATATTATTAACCAAAACACCAAAGTATGAAGAAGTAAGTCACTCCCGCAAATTTCAATCTTCCCCAGATCTTAATTGTTGATCCCAAGATCCTTCTTGACTATTCCGTCAATTAGGTGATGTAGTAGTATTAGACCATTCTAAATTTTATAAACCAAAACTTCGTAATTATGAAAAAATTCAATTATTACCTATCAGCGTGCGTGGTATTCGCGCTCATTTTTGCAGGATGTAGCAAAGATGAGAATACTGCTGGTGCAGATCCAGACCTTTCCTTTGTAGATCTTACATTTCAAACTGCTTTAAATGACCTGGCGAACCGGGCGGCAGTAAATTCTGTTAGCAAAAACCATTTTGGTCAAATACCAGATTGTTCCAGCGAGGAGCCGGCAACCGCGGAGATTGTTTTTTCCTATGACGGAAACCAACATGAGGCAGAATTAGATATCCTTTTTGATGGCTCAGTATATTTTACAGATTATTCTGAGAAGTTGAAAATTCCGGTAGCGAATAACGGATTTACCGTAGTAACCCTGGAAGAATTTGTGGTATACGATGCCGGAGGGGAAAAAATATGGATCGCCCCTATTTCTTCAGAACAGGGACAATTTGATGGATATGTGGATAATCCACTTCCATTTGATATAGAGGTGAGAGATGGAACAAAGCCTTATATCCCGGTAGAAGTATTATGTTATGATCGGCGTATGGCCAATGAATATGGCTATGTATTTTTCGATCTGGAAAATACCGAACTTATTGAATTCTGTATTTTCGGAAACTTCTGTCCACCTAGTGGCAGACATTATGTTGCCGCCTATAGTGTAGATGTTTGGACTGTAAATGAGCAGGGTGTTAATCAGGTACAGCTTTATGATGATCTAACCAGAGAGGTAACTGAAAATGATGCCGGAGAATTAGCGGCGGATCCTCTATGTGTTGTTCTTCCAGATAAAATTGGTGAAGAAGACCGTTATAGAATTGAAATCAGAATCCTGGATGGACCTAACTATGATGCCAATGATGGTGAACTGATAAGAACTACTGTCTTAACAGACCAGGAAGTTCGTACCTTCTTTGATGGAGACGATAACCTGGAATACTTCCATTTCTTTGAAGGTTGTGATGAAACAGATACTCCACCGATCTTTGATGATCCTCGTGATAATAGGATGACTTATAAAACTTGTGTCAAAGGGATCAATGATTCTGGAGTTATTGCACTGGCTGCAGTTAGTATTCAGGGCACTAGTTTAGATGTTACCATCCTGGCTACAGGAATGGATACAGGTATGCAACATTTACAGCATATTCATGGTTTTGCACCTGGAGATAATAAAGATGCTGTTTGTCCGCCCGATGAAGCAGATACCAATAATGATGGCACCATCACCCTTCAGGAAGGTATACCATTTTATGGTGGTGTACAATTAGGGTTAGATATGCAAGGTGGTGATTTCCCAACACCAGATGCACTGGGTAATTATATATATCAAAGAACCTTTACTCTAACAAATCAGCAAAAGACATCTCTTACTCCATTGAGTGATAAAGTAGTGGTATTGCACGGTATTACCGGAAATGCGACTTTACCGGTTGCTTGTGGTGAGCTGGAAAAAATTGAATAGAAATTCAGAGCCTGTCTGGGGAACCTCAGACAGGCTTCTTATTATTTATTAACCATTCTAATATTTTATAAAACCTTAAAAATGAAAAAAATCAATTATTACCTAAGTATTATGGCAGTGCTGGCATTGCTATTTACTTCTTGTAGCAAGGAGGAGAGCTCTTCTCCTCAGGATGATCCTAATCTCCAATCGGTAGAACTTACCTTTGGAGCAGTGTTAAATGACCTTCAAAACAGAGCTCAATCTGTGAATAAGAATCATTTTTCCCAGATTCCAGATTGCTCTGACGCCACCCCTGCCGTAGCAAGGATTGGTTTCAGTTATGGCGGAGATGATTATCTGGTAGACGTTGATATATTAACCGATGGAACCGATTTCTTTACTGCCTATTCTGAAGAACTAATTATCCCTGTGCCTAACAATGGCTCGGTGGAAGTTAGTTTAGATAGCTTTAGAGTATATGATGGGGATCCAAATTCAGGTGGAGCCTTAATTTGGATCGCACCTATAGGGGAGCCCGGAGAGTTTGCCGGTTATGTTGATAATCCATTGTCCTTTACCTTTATAGTAAGAGATGGAACCAAACCCTATATCCCGGTAGAAGTATTGTGTTATGACGATCGTATGGTAAATGAATATGGTTATCCGTTCTTCGACCTGGTACCTGGTAAACTTTATCCATTATGTTTCTTTGCAAACTTCTGTCCTAGCCCAGAGGGAAGACACTATGTAGGTAATTACAGTGTCCAGATATTTTATGAAACTCCTGGTGGAGATAGATTTATGTTATACGATACGCCACAAACTCCGGTAACAGATGTAGATGGCGCTGTATATTCAGCAGACCCTGTATGTCTGATAGTTCCTGAATCACCATTTGATAATCCAGATACAGATTATATATTCTATGTAATTACTCCGTTAGACTGGCCCGGAAGTTATGGTGATATAGATAATACACCACTTCCAGAAGAAGGTCTTAGCTGGACTGATATAGAAGAAAAATTGAACGATGATGGAGAAACTGTAGAGTATTTCCACCTGTTCATTGGATGCGAACCACCTGTCCAGGATTGTCCCCTGTCACCGGAGATTGATAGAGATGGTGATTGTATACCAGATAATGATGATTGTATAGGAGATGAATGTGATAATTGTCCAGATTTCAATAATCCCGACCAGGCAGATGCAGATGGGGACGGAGTAGGAGATGCCTGTGATAATTGTCCTTCAATTTCGAATGAGGATCAATCAGACATGGATGGTGATGGTTTCGGCGATAAGTGCGATAACTGTCCTGAAGATGCCAATGCAGATCAAAAAGACACTGATGGTGATGGTTTAGGTGATGAGTGTGATACCTGTCCTGATGTTCGTCCAGAGAATGACAATGATGGAGATTGTAAACCTAATAATGAGGATCCATGTCCTAATGATGCAGAAGATAATTGCGAGGAACCAGAAAAAGGACAATGTGGAACAGCATTTATGTATTCTCCCGACCTTAAAATAAATGAAGTTACCAACTCTAATCGTTGGGGATGGATTGAATTTTATGATGAGGACGGAAGTATTACCAGAGATATTTATGTTGGTGCGGGTCAAAACGACCTTGATAAAGGAACCAATATAGGTAGTGTAACTATCTCAAGAAGTGGCTCAAATCTAAATTTTGACTTCGATCTAGATGGTGATTATAGCTTTAGCAGCCTGCATATTCATGTTGCAGATACAGCAGAAGAGGCTACCGGTGTTGCGAAATCTCCTGGAAGATATAACAGGAATAGTATCCTGGTAGGACTAGAAGATCAAAGCCTGGATATTCTTGATGATCTCGCAGAAGATTTCTGGGTAATCGTCCATGCAGATGCGTGTGATGAAGATGATGATTAAAAATTAATAATTAAACCTCTCGATCACTGTCGGGAGGTTTATTTCTAACCTTAAGATATTTGATTATGAAAGTTATTTATAAATTAATAGCATTAGTAGCTGTGTTTGCGCTACTGCTAACATCTTGTAGTAAAGATGAAGCTACATCCAGTGCTGATGACCCGGCATTTCAATCTGTAGACCTCAGTTTTGGGGCAGTACTTAATGATCTCGCTAACAGAGCTGCCGAAGTGAATAAAAATCATTTTGATCAGGTGCCAGATTGTTCTGATGCCGTTCCGGCATTTGCAGTAATTGGCTTTAGTTATGGTGGTGATGATTATGAAGCTACCGTGGCGATATTATCAGATGAATCAGGATTTTTCACCGATTATTCTGAAGATTTGAAGATCCCGGTACCAAATAACAGTTCGGTTGAAGTTACCCTGAACAGTTTTATGGTTTATGACGGTGATCCCGATACCGATGGCGAACTGATCTGGATTGCACCTATAGCTTCTGAAGGAGAATTTGATGGATATGTTTCACAGGCTTTACCTTTTTCCTTCGATGTGAGTGATGGTACCAAGCCATATATTCCTGTAGAAGTACTTTGCTTCGATGATAGAATGGCAAATGAATATGGATATGTATTCTTTGATATTCTTCCAGAAGTAATTTATCCTTTATGTTTATTTGTAAACTACTGTGATGAAAACGGAAGACATTTTGTAGCCGACTATAGTGTTGACCTCTATTTTGGAACAGACGCATCTGGAATTCAGTTATATGATCATTTAGATGATAATGCCATGGCTAATACCGGAGATTACGGAGATGGATTATACTATGCAGATCCGCTTTGTTTGATAGTACCCGGTCCACCGGCGAATTTAGCGTCTAATCAGCCTTATTTATATATGGTGCTGTATCCAAATGACTGGGATGGAACCGGAGATATAGATAATTCACCAATTGGAGGGCTTACCCTAAGCTGGGATATGGTTAGTGGCTTGCTCAACGATGATGGTGAAACCGTGGAATACTGGCATTTATTGATAGGTGAATGTGATGGAGCCTTGTCTGGTGATGGATCTGGAGGTAACGGAGGAACTGGCGATAATGACCTGGACGATGATGGTATACCTAATAATATAGATCAATGTCCCAATACTCCAGATGGAGTAAACGTTAACTCTGTAGGTTGTCCAGATACAGATGGAGATGGAGTCTTTGATAACGATGATGATTGTCCAAATGAGGTCCCTGATATAGATGAAGACGGTGATGGTTGTGAAGACGATAGTAACGGTGGTGGAGATCCGGAATTCACATGTGATTTTACCCCAGAACAGGGTTGTATTACTTGGGATTTTGATCAATCTGAAGCGAATGCTGGAATTGATCCTGATTCTTACGATATTCTTGATGGAAATGAATTGGCTGGAGTTGCCACTATAAAAACTGAAGATGGAACAATCACTGTGAATATCGCAATGAATTTTGGTTATCTTATTGATGACGTAGGAGTCATTATTGATAATGGTACTGAAGAATGTCGTAGCAACCTTAGTGGTAGTGGAGAAGAACTATTTGAATTCTCAGGTAGTGAAGATCAGACGAATGTTCAGATATTATTGAACTTCTGTTCAGTGTAAATATTAAAAAAAATTAACCCGACTCAATTATTTGACCGGGGGGTGACTAATTTAGCGGGTTAATTTACTCATTCTATTTGTAGAATGTTGTATGGGCTGTCCGGAGCAAATCCGGACAGCCTTTTTTATTTTCTTTCAAAAAAATGTTCAGGATTTTAAAAAAAAATATATGTTGAAATAGCTTAATGAAGTATTGTTGAGTTCTGAAAAGGTTAGAAATTTATCGAACATATAATAGATTCAGGCGGTTTCAGAAGTTCTTTTTTATTTAACGAGATGATGTTCAGATCCCCAGATCATAATCGATTTTTTCAATTTGCCTCAAAATGTAAGAAATTGATTGTTAAAATATTAACTAAATGTTTCGTTAAAATTTTTGGAATGGACTTTGTAAATCACTGACCGGAAATTAAAACTTAAAATAATTTAAATACTAAAAACAAAAAAACCTACTTATGAGAAAATTGAAGTTAATCTTCGTATTACCGGTTCTTACATTTTTAGCTTGTAGCGAGGACCCAGTATCCGATCAAATCGAAGGTGGTAATGAGACCCAAACTCAATCAACTATTTTTCAGGATGATATTACAGAAGTAGCCTATCCAGATAACATCGGGACAGTATCGAAAATCTATTATACGGGACTGGAACTGGCCGTAGAAAATGTAGATGGCAACTATATTTATGAAGGTGATATTTTAATACCTAAATCCAAGGCTTCCAAAAGTCCTGTACAGGTAATCTACGAAAAAGGCAAAGCACCTGCAGAAAAGAGTGTTGGGCGCACATCACACTACTGGACAGATAACACTGTATATTACGAGATAGATGGTAGCTTGCCTGATAAGAACCGTGTCTACGACGCGATAAGTCACTGGGAAGCGAATACCAATCTTGAATTTGTGAAACGCTCAGGACAGTCTAACTATATTTATTTCACTCCAGGTTCTGGCTGTTCCTCATACGTTGGAATGGTTGGAGGTAAGCAAAATATAACCCTGGCAGATGCCTGCTCAACGGGTAATACCATTCACGAAATTGGGCATGCTGTAGGCCTATGGCATGAACAAAGCCGGGTAGACCGGGATAATCACGTTACCATCCACTTTAATAATATCCAAAGTGGAAGAGAGTACAATTTTAAAACCTATGCAGCTACAGGCTATGACGGGGAGGAGTTTACAACTAATCTGGATTTTGGTTCTATCATGATGTACAGTGCTTACGCCTTCTCTAGTAACGGACAGCCTACGATTACTAAAAAGGATGGTAGTACTTATAGCGCACAAAGAGCCTCTTTATCTAGTGGAGATATAAAAGGTGTGAACTCCATGTATCCTTCAGGAGGTGATTCCTCCACCCAATCTTACATAAATGGTGAATATTACACAATCGAGGGGGTAACAGTTATGAGGTACCGTGATAGCTGGTGGTATCAAACCAGATTTGGATGGAAAGCTGTTCGTCTAGTTAATGGAAGCTGGGAATGGGCTTAAATTTAAAAACCCTGATCAATTGATGTTGGTCAGGGTTTTTTATACTGTGTAAAGAAAATGTTAAAGCAACATCTTTTGTGGAATAATTACACAGTTAAATTTTTAACAACCTGGTTTGAGCCAATTTTACCGTATCGATAAAAGACTCACATCTATCGATGAAAGAATCTTAATCATTATTTGAAATTTTCAGAATAACAAGACTGAAATTTCTGCCAATTTTAATTTAAAAACCTACTTATGAAAAATCTCAAGTATTTTTTAGCAATTCCATTATTGGGACTTATCTCCTGTAATGAGGATCAACTTTCAGACTCAATAGCTGAGGAGAGCAATACCCAGTCTTTTCTTGCCGATGACTTCACAGAAGTCGCTTTCCCGGGAAAATCTGGAAATGTTGCTGATGTTTATTTCGCAGGACGAAAAATGCCAGTGGAAATGATCAACGGAAAATATGTTTATCAGGGAGATATTTTCCTGCCAGAATCGAATATTTCAAAAAGTCCGGTAGATTTGGTTCTTGATGCAGGTGAGGACCCCGCCAATACAGATAAAAGTGTAGGTCGTACAGAGTTTTTGTGGCCAGAGAACACTGTGTACTATGATATAGACCCTTCTTTGCCAAATCAGCAAAGGGTGAATGATGCCATTGCGCACTGGGAATCTACGACGGCAGTCGCATTTATAAGGCGTTCTTCAGAATCTAATTATATATACTTCACCCCGGGTGGAGGATGTTCTTCATACGTAGGTATGGTAGGAGGTAGACAACCTATTACCCTGGCAGATGGATGTTCTACCGGAAATACGATTCATGAGATTGGTCATGCAATTGGCCTTTGGCATGAACAAAGCCGTGCAGATCGCGATCAAACTATTACGGTTCATTTTGATAATATCCAATCTGGAAGAGAACATAACTTTTATACCTACGTTGAAACAGGGTATGACGGAGCAGATTATACTGCAGGGTTGGACCTTGGTTCTATTATGATGTATAGTTCATACTCTTTCTCAGCGAACGGTCAGCCAACTATCACAAGAAAAGACGGTTCTACCTATTCTGTGCAGCGTTCACAACTGTCTTCAGGTGATCTTGAAGGGATCCAGGTTATGTATCCGGGAGCAGTTCCAGAGCCAGAGCCAACTGAGCCGGAACCAACTGAACCAGAGCCAACCGAGCCTGAGCCAACTGAACCTGAACCTACAAATCCAGAGCCTGAGTACATCAATGGAGAGTATTATGTAATTGAAGGTGTAATGGTCTTGAGAAAAAATGACTTGTGGTACGTAGAGAAAGGAAAGAATCTTAAAGAAGTAGAATTAATAAATGGTAGATGGAGATTTGTAAAGTAATCAGTTTCCCTTAACCCTATTTTAAAGGCCGGTATTTTACCGGCCTTTTTCGATTTCTTCAAGTTCCAGGATCTTTTCTTTACTGAATACGATAACCTCATCGAAGAAAATTTCAAACTCAAACTGAAAATCCTGGTAATGTTCTTTTAATTCTTTTGTTGCCAGATGCATTCCAGATCTTTTACCGGTTCGTCGATTCATACCAGATAAGACTTTTTCTATCCCGCTAATTGAGGCATAACTAAGTAGCCAGTTATCATTGATCATAAACGGGAGGAAATTTCTAACCTTGGAAGGCAGGATTTCTAAATTGGTCTCTAATAAGGAGTAAAATTCCTGGATATACTCTTTTAATGGTGTTCGGGAGTATTTATTCCAGTTAGCAGCTAAAAAGTGGTCATAGAATATGTCTACAATTATTCCGCTGTAATGACCATAGGTTGGAAACAATCGTTTGGTACTTTGCTTAAAAACCGGATGAGTATCGGTATAATAATCAATCGCCCTATGCAAGATGATTCCGTTTTGAATTTCTTCTGGATATTTTCGGTACTTTTTTCCTTTTATCGAATCGGCCATGAAGTTGCCGATCTTTATCTGGTCGTTATCACCTGATAGGTAGATATGAGCTAAAAAATTCATGTAGGAAAGATACGAATTAATACATGCAGGGGTTAATTTTTGTTAACTTTTGGAGAGAAGGTATACTGCCGTGTATATTTGTGCAATATGCAGAATCCTGCATTTTTCAGTTCGATACATAATTAAAAATATAAGAATGACCTTAATAAAATCAATTTCAGGAATAAGAGGAACTATTGGTGGAAAAACTGGTGACAATCTTACTCCTGTGGATACCGTAAAGTTTGCAGCTGCTTATGGAACCTGGCTCAAAGAAAATTCAGCCAGTAAAGATCTAAGAGTAGTTGTGGGAAGGGATGCCCGTATTTCGGGTAAGATGATTCAGGACTTAACGATGAACACCTTAACCGGTTTAGGTATAGATGTGATTGATCTTGGCTTATCTACCACACCCACCGTGGAAATTGCTGTTCCCCTGGAAAAAGCTGATGGAGGTATTATTTTAACGGCAAGCCATAATCCTAAACAATGGAATGCTTTGAAATTATTGAATAGTAAAGGTGAGTTCCTGGATGGTGCTGCCGGTGCTAATATCCTTGAAATTGCCGAGCAGGAAGCATTCGACTTTTCTGAGGTAGATGAATTAGGTGAGATTATAGTAATTGATGATTATATAAACAGGCACGTTGAGGAGGTGTTGAAATTAAAACTGGTAGATGCAGACAAAGTTGCAAAAGCTGGTTTAAAGGTGGCAGTAGACGCAGTAAACTCTACGGGCGGGATCGCTATACCTGCATTGTTAAAGAGAATGGGTGTTGAGGTGATTGAGCTCTATTGTGAACCAAATGGACATTTTCCTCATAATCCAGAACCTTTAAAAGAACATCTAAAGGACATCTGCGACCTTGTTAAGAAAGAAAAGGCCGATTTCGGGATTGTCGTAGACCCTGATGTTGATAGACTGGCTTTTATTGATGAGAAAGGTGAAATGTTTGGAGAAGAGTATACCCTTGTTGCCTGTGCAGATTATGTGTTGTCTAAAACACCGGGTAATACTGTAAGTAATTTATCCTCATCACGAGCTTTGCGTGATGTCACTCAAAAGCATGGCGGCTCTTATGAAGCCAGTGCTGTTGGAGAAGTAAATGTAGTGCAATTAATGAAGGATAATAATGCCATCATTGGTGGTGAGGGAAATGGCGGCATCATTTATCCTGAATCTCATTACGGGAGAGATAGCCTCGTAGGTTCGGCCCTTTTTCTTACCTATCTTGCTGAAACCGGAAAAAAAGTTTCAGAATTAAGAAGGGAATACCCCGCTTACTATATGAGTAAAAATAAGATTGAGCTTACTCCGGGACTGGATGTGGATGGGATATTGAAATCTGTAGAAAAAAGACATGCCAGTGAACAGATCTCGACCATAGATGGAGTAAAGATCGATTTTCCCGAAAATTGGGTGCATCTTAGAAAATCTAATACTGAACCTATAATTCGAATATATACTGAGGCTAAATCACAGAAAGAAGCTGATGATCTGGCGCAAAATATGATCAGGGAGATTCAGGAAATAATTTCCTAGTCTACAACTGTAGCATTTTCAGGAATGGGCTCATGGCGGTGTTTCCATCGTTTATGAGTCCATAAATAATATTCGGGTTTTTCGCGGATCTGATCCTCAAGGTAGCCTATAAATTTTTTAGTTATTGCGTGTTCCGGTTCATTTGGGGCATCTTCAGTGATAGGTTTTAAAGTAGCCTGATAGTAACCTCGGCCTACTTTCTCTACATGCAAGTAAACCACCGCCATATCAAGGTTCCTGGCCAATCTGTCTGACCCTTCAAATACCGGCACTTTTATTCCTAAGAAATCTATCCAGGTCCTGGCCCTGCTTAATTTAGGTGATTGGTCTGAGATCATCGCGTAATTACTCAGAATATTATTCTCCTGATTTCTTTTAATCACTTCGGTTGTTCTGCTGGTAGTAATAAGGGTTCCGCCAAATCTACCTCTAATCTTTTTTGCAAGGTCATCAAATTGCTTGTTCTTGATTTTCTTGTAAATCCCATAGGTTCTATATTTAAGACCATATAATTGCAGGGCATTGATCCATTCATAACTGGCATAATGCCCAAGCATGATAATAAGACTTTTATCAAGACCCTCCAGTTTACGAAGGTATTCCAGGTTGGTGAACGTAAAGCGTTTTTCGATCTCCTTTTCAGAAATGCTGATACTTTTTATCATTTCCAGGAACATGTCACACATGTGACTGTAAAATTTCTTCTGGATACTTTTAATTTCTGATTTGGATTTTTCTGGAAAGACAAGTTCAAGGTTTTCGCGGACGGTTTTCTTGCGATAACCTATGATGTGATAGACCAGTACAAATACTGCGTCTGAAACTAAATAAAATAACCGGAAGGGTAGTATAGAAATAAGCCATAGGAAGGGGTAAACCAGCCAAAAAACTAATCCTTGCATAAAAAATCTTTCGGCAAATATATGGTATATTTGAAACTAAACTTAAGCAAATATGGGAGAATTAAGCCTGGCAACGCTTGTAGTAATTGCCGTGAATGTTTTGATATCTTTTAAAGGTTTCAGCGATCAATCTTTCTTTCACAAATACAAATTCAATATTGCAGATATTAAAAGTGGTTCAAAATTCCAGATATTCACATCGGGTTTTCTTCACGTGGACACGGGACATTTGTTTGTTAATATGCTTACCCTGTATTTTTTTGCTAACGTATTGATCTACAGCCTGGGTTCTATTGCATTTTTCATCATTTATATAGGCAGCTTATTACTGGGAAATCTACTTTCTTATTACTTCCATAAGAACGATCATAATTATACGGCTGTTGGAGCTAGTGGAGCAGTAATGGGTGTACTATATTCTGCTATACTGCTGCAACCAGATATGACTCTTGGATTGTTCTTTATCATTCCGGTTCCGGCATATGTATTTGGAATAGGATATTTGCTTTATACTATCTATGGCATGAAGCGAAGGACAGATAACATAGGCCATGATGCACATTTTGGTGGCGCTACCGGGGGGTATTTATTAACAATGATCTTCGCTCCCTGGGTATTTGAAGCTCATCTCATGATGGTGATCCTGCTGGCCATTCCAATTGTGATACTTTTTTTTCTTCAAAGAACCGGATATATATAATTTGGTATTCTTCTTGGTTAGAAGTATAGAAACTAAAACCCAATATTATGAAAAAAATACTTTTTATGCTGGCCATTATGGCTAGTACACATGTAATAGCACAACAAACTCCCCAGCGCTCTATAGTGCATGTAACCGGCGAAGGATCTGTAAAGGTTGAACCCGATGAAGTTCTTATAAAGTCGAGAATAGAACATGAAGGGGCAACTGCGGCAGAAGTTAAGATGAAGAACGATGAGGTAGTTAATAAAGTGATCTCTTACCTGAAATCTCAGGATATTGATGAGAAAGATATCCAGACAGATTATGTGAATCTTAATAAGAGATATGACTACAATGATAAAACATATAGTTATGTAGCGAACCAGGCAATCTCTATAACTCTAAGAGATATTAAAGACTATGAACAGATAATGAAGGGACTTCTGGAAAATGGACTGAACAGGATTGACGGAATTCAGTTTAAATCATCAGAAATCGAAAAATACGAACTGGAGGCACGAAAAAAGGCGGTTCTTGATGCTCAGAATACCGCAAAGCAATTGGCTGAACCTTTGGGCCAGAGTATAGGGAAAGCTTTTACAATAAGTGAAACAGATTATAATAATTTTCAGCCTTTATATAGAATGGATGAGGCTGTACAGGAAATGAGTATGTCTAAAGAAGGAGGCCAGACCATCGCACCCGGTGAACTGGAAATTAAAATTAAAGTTAGTATTGGTTTTGAGTTAAAGTAAAATAAAAAAAGCGCCAATCGGCGCTTTTTTTATTTTGATGATCCTGGTATTACTTTAAAAGCTCGCCGATCTTTTCTGAAAGAGCCTCTCCTCTAAGGTTTTTAGCAACTATAACCCCATCTTCATCAAGTATAAAGGTGGCTGGAATAGATCTAACTCTATACTGTCTGGCTACTGGTTCATCCCAAAATTTTAGGTTTGAAACATGGCTCCATTGTTCCAGGTTGTCATCCTGAATGGCCTGGATCCATCTTTCTTTTTGCCCGGGTTTGTCTAGCGATACACTAATTATGTTTAATCCCTGATCTTTGTATTTGTTATAGGTTTTAACGAGATTAGGATTTTCTATCCGGCATGGCTTACACCAGGCAGCCCAAAAATCAACTATAGTAACCTTTCCCAGGCTTTCTTCCAGAGATAATTTATCACCATCAGGAGTTGGAGCTGTGAAAGAAGGAGCTTTACTTCCTACTTCGGCGGCAAGACTGTTATCTAAAGTTTCTTTTAGGGATTTAGCCAAAGGAGTTTCTTTTAGCCTGTCTGATACTTCATTATACATCTCTCTAACTTCTGCAGAAGAATGTGTGCGCATGTTTAACATATCTGTTAATAGCATAATAGAAACATAAGAGTCCTTATTCCTGTTAAATAACTCTTTCTTGAAATTCTTGTCATTGTCCCTAAGTTCTTCCTGGGTGTTTCGCAGACTATTAAGTGTTGTTGTGTCTTTAGAAACGGCTGCGTTACGCATATCTGTTTGCATAGCAACCATCTTACGGTTAAGTTCCTTAAGGTGGTTTAAATACTCCATTAAAGCCTTATTTTCTTTACCACCGTTAACCTGAGTATTCCTGAGACTATCTTTATTAATATCGAAAGTTATTTTTTGATTTTCAGAAATGTAGACCACGTTACCATTAAGGCCTTCAAATCCCAGAAAGCTCAATGCAGGCAGATCCTGGTCTTCCAGGTCTATTTCAAATTTCCCATCTTTTATAACTGCGGTATCTATAGTTTTAAGACTCCGGGTTGTTTCATCCCTCTCAGATATATACACTTTCTTTCCGTCTTCAACACCATCAATAGTACCGCTTATAAAGTAACCTTTGTCCTCCTGGCATCCAGTTAGGATAAATAAGAAACCAAAAATTAATATTGCTATTTTTCTCATTTGTTTGATATTTTTCACAAAAATAAAGAACTACATATTCATAGGCCTGCTATATTTATAAATTATTGTTAATTTAAATCTGTTGCATCCTATCGGCTTCAATAACTTTTAATTTTACCTTAAATTACCTGGTTATGGCGCAGCAGTTAAAAGAGTTTCCTTTAGAGATACAGATCAGTTTCCATAAGGTAATTGAACAGTATACCCGGGAAGTGAAAGAAATAGAGAGTAGTATTTCCAAAAAATATATGGAGGAAATGCTGTCATATATCGCTGATTTTCCTGAATTGGCAGATGGTTTTAGTGACCTTGATCTTCTGAAAAAATATAGAGAACCAATAAAGATCTTACTAGATGATCTTTTTCCAAATATTTTAACTAATAATGAGATTAAAGCTGCCTCTGTACCTTTTCATGATATCCTTTTTAATAAATCCCGGCGTTTAAAACAGATCCTGGCGAATGCGGGGGAGGACTTTGAGCTTTCATTTAGGAATGCCAATAACGATCTCATCTATATATTTTCCTGTATACAAATTTTAAAGCATCACTACGGTTATAATATAGATGTGTCCCGACCACTATACTATGATATTCCCGACGAAAATGGCATTCAGCGCCATTACAGAATTGCCATGAACGCCGATTTCGTGGACATCATCAAGAAAGAAGATGCACCGAAGATCTCTCAGGAAGATGTAGATCTATTGTTGCAAAACGTAGACGATCATGAACTGTGGAAAGAAAAATTTCCACCAGGAAGTTACATTTTTAAAGGGTTTACCATCGTTAAT
>JBFGDP010000019.1:0-16410 GCA_041580575.1 Christiangramia sp. | reverse complement strand
TCAACGTGCTACAAAAATCGCCGAGCAAACCGGAGGTGGTATTCTTCTTATTTCAGAAGGAGTCTTTGGAATGAGAGGTGAACAGGGTAAACTTAAGGAGATCGTCGAACTTAAGAAAAAATATAATTTCAGACTATTTGTTGATGATGCTCATGGATTCGGGACACTTGGTAAAACTGGTGCCGGAGCAGGTGAGGAGCAGGGAGTACAGGATGAAATAGACGTTTATTTTGCCACATTCGCTAAATCTTTGGCTAGTACAGGTGCATTTATTGCAGGTGACAAAGAGATCATCGACTATCTAAAATATAATCTTAGATCACAAATGTTCGCGAAATCACTACAAATGCAGTTAGTGGTTGGAGCCTTAAAACGTTTGGAGATGCTTAGAACCATGCCAGAACTTAAAGAGAAGTTGTGGGAAAATGTGAATGCACTTCAAAACGGATTAAAGGAAAAAGGTTTCGATATAGGAACTACGCAAAGTTGTGTAACTCCGGTTTATCTTAAAGGTAGTATTCCAGAAGCGATGGCGCTAGTAAAGGATCTTCGTGAAAATCATGGAGTATTCTGTTCAATCGTGGTGTACCCGGTAATTCCAAAAGGTTTGATCCTTTTAAGAATGATACCTACGGCGACACACACCATGCAGGATATAGAAGAAACTCTGGTGGCTTTTTCAGCAATTCGTGAAAGACTTGAGAACGGTACTTATAAAAGACTTTCTGCTTCTGTAGAGGCAGCTATGTCTAATAAATAATACATTATTATCGTAATAAAAAAGGTCCTGATGAAAATCAGGACCTTTTTTGTTTTTCGAATAAAACACGGTTTAATTTCCATCACCATCTTCGATCTCCTCATTTTCCCTGCTTAAGCGTTTACTTCGCTGTCTTCTTTTGTTACCTTCATTAGACTCTTCCAGAAATTCATCTACTTTATGTAGGTCTAATCTATAGGAAACACCTGCAGCAACCTGCCATTTAGATGGAGTGTCTTTAAAATTTATCAGCCCTGAAACATCGAATTGAAAATTTTTTCCAATCAGGTATGCACCACCCGCTCTAAGGATGTCATCGGCGTAGATATCGCTTTTAATAGTTTGAAATTCTCCAAAAATGGCTAAGTTCTGGCTCAGGGTATGGGTAAAAGTTATGATGCCTGTATAGGTTCTAAAATCTTCGGAAAGCTTATCTGCGATGAAATTTAGAACCAAAACCCAACGTCCCCAGTTATTCTGGGTAATAAGAGCTGCCTTCGGGCTGAATTTTCCTTCTCCCTCATATAGATATGGATTATCACCAAAGGAAAAATTTGCACCGGCATAGATGGAAACAGCGGGAATAAGAGTTTTCCATTTAAAGCGTTGATTGGCTTTCCAGCTGTATAGGTTTGGTTTATCTGGTTCAAGACTTTTAAAAGGATCAAAGATCAGGTATTTGGCTCCAAGAGTATTAGCCCTAAAATTACTTACCTTGCCTTCGCTAGTGACCCCCAGGAAATTCCTGAAAATGTCCTGGGATTCATAAGCCCCGGTTAAGCTAAGTTCGAGGCTTTCAAATAGCAATCCATATCTTAACTGGTAATCAATACCCCAAAGGTCTGTATCTGTTCCAAGGCCTGTATGCTCTTCATGACCAAGATAAAGTCCAGATTCCAGCTGAATGACATTTGTTCCTACAGCAAAAGCTCCTTGTGACTGGCCGGGCCTGTTAGAGTTAATAGTTTCAGTATATTGAGCGTGGAGAGAGGAACCAATAATTAGGAATAGGCTAAATATGGCTGATTTACGCATAGTTGATTGGCTTGGTTGTCTCAAAGATATAAGATTTATTATAATTTTATAGGCGAAGCCCGCGTCATTCTAAAGGCTTCTTTTTATTTTTACAAAAAGTTTTAGAATGTTAGAAGCATCATTATCCGGAGTGTTAAAAACGGTACTTATTGTCCTGTTAGTATACTTCGGTCTCAAAATATTACTGCGCTATTTTGGGCCTCTTATTTTGAAGTGGTTTCTGAAAAAAATGGGTCAGAAATTTGAAAAGCAGTTTCACCAGCAATTTGGAGGAGCACAGCGTCCTCAAGATAGGAAAGGGAAAGTTAGTATCGATAAAAAGCCAAAAAACAGCAAGCAATCCAATAAAAATGTAGGTGAATATATCGATTACGAAGAAATTGATTAATTTCGGATTTTAACAAAGCCCGGTGTATAAAGTATTTTTATACACAATATTAGTGGTACAAAATCAAAAGTCCGATTAATGGCTAAATTGAAGCAATTCCTACCGCACCTGTTTGTCCTGGCAGGTTTTATTTTATTATCCCTTTTTTATTTTCATCCAGTTCTGCAAGGCAAAGAAATTTACCAAAGCGATATTATTCAATATATCGGGATGGCCAAAGAGCAAAATGATTTTCGTGCTGAAACAGGAGAAGAACCGTATTGGACCAATGCTGCTTTTGGCGGAATGCCTACCTATCAATTAGGGGCTTATTATCCTCATAATTATATTAAGAAGCTGGATACAGCTTTAAGATTTCTGCCCAGACCTGCAGATTATTTATTCCTGTATTTCATTGGATTTTATATCCTACTTCTTTGCATGAAGGTAGATTATAAATTAGCCTTCCTGGGATCTGTAGCATTTGGATTTTCTACCTATCTAATTATTATCCTGGGGGTTGGGCATAACGCTAAAGCCCACGCTATAGCTTATATGCCTATGGTCTTAGCAGGTATAATCGCAATATTCAGGTATCGTAATATCTGGAGTTTCTTATTGTTAACCATAGCCATGGCTCTCGAAATACAGGCTAATCATTTCCAGATGACCTATTATTTGCTTTTGCTGGTTATCGTTCTGGGAATTGACTATATGTTTGATGCTTATCGCAAGAAGCTCTTACCGCTTTTTTTCAAATCTGTAGGAATTATGGTTCTTGCTGTTATACTTGCCATAGCCGCAAATGCTACCAATCTTTTGGCTACCAGTGAATACAGCCAGTTTAGTACCCGGGGACAATCTGATCTTACCATAGGGCCAGAGGGAATTCCCAAAAGAAATGCTGGTTTAAGCTTTGATTATATTACCGAATACAGCTACGGAATACTCGAAACTTTTAACCTTATGGTCCCCCGATTCATGGGTGGAGGAAGTTCTGAAAATATTGGCAAAGATTCTAATCTATATAAAGCATTAAGAGAAATTGGTGCCTCGCCGGTACAGGCTGAAGATTTTACTGAAAATGCCCCGACCTATTGGGGAGAACAGCCTTTCGTAGGTGCTCCGGCATATATTGGGGTAACTGTAATATTCCTTTTCATATTTGCCTTATTTCTAATTAGAGAACGACTTAAATGGTGGGTTGTTGGAGGTAGTCTCCTGGCTTTAATCTTGAGTTGGGGAAAGAATTTTGAACCAATCACACGATTCTTTATTGAGTTTGTTCCTCTTTACGATAAGTTCAGAGCAGTTTCTTCAATCCAGGTTATCCTTGAACTTTGTTTGCCATTAATGGCCGTAATAGGCCTGTATAAGCTCTTTCTTGCTGAAATAAACAAAGTAGAAAAAGTTCATGCTTTAAAATGGTCTACCTTCATTACAGGTGGGCTGCTATTGATCTTTTTATTGTTTAAATCGGCACTTTTTGATTTCTCAGGCATAAATGATGGGATGTATTCTCAACAATTTGGGATGTCCTTCCTGGAAGCATTAAAGGAGGATCGCAAGGATATTTTCAATTCAGACGTAATCCGCTCCTTGATTCTAGTATTGCTTTCAGCCGGATTGATCTGGGGCTTTATTGAAAATAAAATCAATCGTAACCTGGTAATCGGTGGATTCTGCTTACTTATATTAACAGACCTTATAAGTGTGGATCGCAGATATGTAAATTCTGAAGATTTTGTACAATCCAGGGAATTAAAACAACCGTTTCAGGAGCTTGCGGCAGATAAGGCTATACTCGGGGATACTACACATTACAGGGTTTTTGATGTTTCGGGCAGCCCGTTCAACACGGGAAGGACTTCCTATTTTCATAATTCCATCGGCGGGTATCATGCTGCGAAACCTGCCCGGATTCAGGATCTTTATGATTTCTATATTTCCAGAAATAATATGGAAGTATTGAGCATGCTCAATGTAAAATATTTCATTATTCCAACAGAGGAGGGAATACAGGCCCAGCAAAATCCAAATGCTTTTGGAAATGCCTGGTTTATTGAAAATGTAAAATGGGTAGAAGATCAAAATGAAGAGATCTTAGCTTTGGAAGAGGCAAATCTAAGAAATACTGCAGTGATCAATTCAAAATTCAGGGAAGAGGTAGATATGAATTTTAATTTCGACTCAGAGGCAGAAATTGAACTAATAAATTACCGGCCTAATGAATTAAAATATCGTTATACCTCAGATAATGCTCAGTTCGTGGTATTTTCTGAAAACTATTATCAGCCCGGATGGCAGGCATATGTTGATGAAAAACCGGAATCCCATATTCAGGTAAATTATATTTTGCGTGGAATGAATGTTCCGGCTGGGAGACATGAAATACTTTTCAAATTTGAACCTCAGGTAGTTAAGACCGGTAGTAGAATCGCCTTGGTAAGTTCAATTCTAATTGGGTTAATTCTAATAGCGGGAATAGTTTACGAATTAAAGAAGAGAAAAAGTTCTGTCGATCTAAAACCTGAATGAGAAAAGTTCTAATAGTTACATATTACTGGCCACCGGCCGGGGGACCAGGGGTTCAGCGTTGGTTGAAATTTGTGAAGTATTTGCAGGATTTTGACGTTCAACCTGTGGTTTATGTTCCTCAAAATCCAAATTATCCCATTATAGATGAAAGTTTTAATGATGAAGTTCCTGCTGGAATAAAAATTTTAAAGAATAGAATATTTGAACCATATGCCTTAGCGGGTATATTCTCAAGGAAGGATACCGAGACAATAAGTTCCGGAATAATTAAAGAGGAGAAAGATCAGTCCCTGTTACAAAAACTGATGCTATATATAAGGGGTAATTATTTTATCCCGGATGCCAGGAAATACTGGATAAAACCTTCGGTTAAGTATTTAAAAAATGAACTCGCAAAGAATGACTATGATGCGATCATTACTACCGGTCCACCACATAGCTTACACTTGATAGGTTTAGGACTTAAAAAGGAATTAAAAATTAAATGGATCGCTGATTTCCGTGACCCGTGGACACAAATTGGTTACCACAAGAAATTAAAACTGAGTCCAGCTGCAAGAAAAAAACACGAGGAACTGGAAAGAGACGTATTAAAGAGCGCCGATCATATTATTACAACGAGCTTTACCACTCAGAAAGAATTTCAGGATAAAACAACCCAGCCCGTTACGGTGATCACCAATGGATATGATGAGGATATAAAAGCACACAAAACAAATAACAATAAATTCCAAATTTCCCATATCGGGTCACTCCTGTCCGGCCGTAATCCTGGGAATCTCTGGAAGATTCTTAATGAGCTCATAAATGAAAATGAACAATTTAATGATCATTTTGAACTTCGTCTTGCTGGTAAAATTAGTGAAGATGTGTTGGGGGATATCAGATCTTATGGTCTCTCAGAGCATATCATAACTGAAGGCTACGTGTCCCATACAGAAGCTTTGAAAATGCAAAGGGAGTCTTCTATTCTGCTGCTGGTTGAAATAGATTCCGAAGAAACAAGGGGCATAATTCCAGGAAAATTATTTGAATATTTAGCTGCCGGAAAACCTATATTAGCCGTAGGTCCGCAAAGCTGGGACGTAGAAAGGATTATTGTGGAAACCAAGACCGGTGAATACTTTCGCTATGATGAACCGGGCAAAATGAAAAACTATATACTGGAATTATTTCAAAAATTTATGAAGAATGAACCGGTTGATATATCATCTGAAATTGAACAATTTCATCGTCGTACCCTGACTAAAAAGCTGGCTAACCTCATAAATAAGGTCTAAATGGGAATAATTATTAATCAGTCCTTAAAGAATATGTTAACTACCTATGTAGGTTTTGGCATTGGGGCGATTAACACCTTATTTCTTTTCACCTATTTTCTTAGTAAGGAATATTACGGACTGGTAAGCTTTTTACTATCAGCCTCTAATCTAATATGGCCATTCCTGGTTTTTGGAGTACACAGTACGCTTATAAAATTTTTCACTTCCTATAAAACGAGGGGAGACCAGGACAGGCTTCTGAATTATGTGCTTATAACCCCGGCAATTGTAGGAGCGGTTATGGGCTTTTGCGGTTTAATTTTTTATGAATATTTGCTCAAATATTTTGAAGGCGAAAATGACCTGGTACAACCTTACATCTGGTTAATTTTTGTTATTGCCATAGCGACCGCTTATTTTGAGGTTTTCTTCTCCTGGTCCAAGATCTATTATAAAAGTTCATTTGGTAACCTGATGAAGGAGGTTTTCCACAGAATTTTTATCAGCCTGTTGTTATTCGCTGTCTCTTTGCGGTGGATAAATATCGAGATTTTTATTTATAGTATTTCAGGAGTTTTTGTAGTAAGGACGATGGTCATGGCTATGTATGCTTTTTCCCTGCACAGGCCAAAATTCAGCTTAAAATTTCCAAAGAATATTATTCCGGTGCTAAAATATTCCTCACTCATTTTAATAGCAGCTTCTGTGGCAACCGTTTTGCTGGATCTTGATAAGGTAATGATCGAGCATTATTTACCAATAGAAAATGTAGCCATCTATGGTATTGCGATCTATATAGCAACCGTGATTTCTGTGCCCCAAAAGGCGATGCACCAGATCACAAATCCCTTGACCGCCGAAATGCTTAATAAAAAAGACAAGATTGGTTTAAAAGATCTTTATAAAAAAAGTTCATTAAATCTACTGGTGGTAAGCGGACTCATCTTTATATGGATTATTACGAATGTAGAGGCTTTATATGAGTTGATCCCGGAAGAATATGAAATAAGCCTCCTTATAATTGTTATGATCTCCGTGGTGAAACTCTATGATAATATCCTGGGAAATAATAACAGTATATTGTTCAATTCAGACTATTACCGTATTGTCTTGGCGGTAGGGGTGATTCTGGTGCTGGTAGCATTTGGGCTTAATATGCTTTTTATACCTGAATATGGAATAGAAGGGGCCGCATTGGCAAGTTTTATAGCATTTGGCATCTATAACACTTCTAAGATCATCATAGTTCTGAATAAATTCAAAATACATCCATTTACCTCCAAATCCTGGGTACTACTTTGTTTGATCGCTGCATTCAGCCTTGGTTTCTATTACTTGAATCTACCGGTTCCTCCAATAATGAGTATCCTTATCAAAGGGGTTATATCCGGGTTTTTATATGTATCCACAATTTATTATTTCCGTTTTTCTGAAGATATTAATCGGTTCGCAGATAGCCTTTTAAAGAAGTTTTAAAACGAGAAAACCCTATCAGCTTGGGAGCTTCAAGGGTTTTCCAACTAACCAACCAAAAAATTAAATTATGAACTTGTCATCTATAATCTATTATCCATATTTCGTGCCGAACTTCTCGAACTGGAAGATTTTTTTGATCTAACCGATTGTGTTCTTGAAGTTTCTGAAGAAGTCCAGGTTCTCACACTTGTACTTCTTCGATTTGTTGGACGACTAACAGATGATTTCCTTTCAGAATTTCTTGAACTTTTTTCAATTGTTCTGTTTCTGTTTGCCGGAGCCGATCTGTTAACTCTCGTGCTAGCTTTTACATCAGCGGTCCTTCCGGAAGTTCTGGAACTACTTTTATGAACTCCATCTGGTTTTCTGCTTTCCACCCTGCCAGATGTTCTTTGCTGCGGAGTCCTAACGGTATTATCTCTCTTGGAGATTTGACGCTTCTCGCGAGTATTTTCTATGCTGGAAGATCTTCCTTTCGAATTTGTACTCCTTTCATTTCTGTCGCTATATACCCTGGGTTGTTTTTTGGCGGAATTTCTTCTTTCAACGGTCTTCGAACCACTTCTGGTACCAGGATTCCTGTGTGAATAGGTTCGTTCTCTGGCAACACTTCTTCTTGTTGCAGAATCATTATAATTATCTCTGGTTTTTACATGCGCGATCTGTCTTTTTACATCTGTTCTTCTCCCGTAATTGTAAGACTTGATTCTTTGTGAGGGCCTGTAAAAATCTCTCCTTCTGTTATTGTTAGAATAATAATTATTGTAAACAGTTACATACTTATTATAGGAAATTCTTTGAGGTTCGTAATATGCACGGTAAGGTCTCCCGAAAACGATACTAACATTTACATTAGGACGACGGTAATAATCATGCCATGGCCTGTAAACATAACGCCTGTTATAGTGGTTTATGTAACCAGAATAGTGACTTATATGATGAGCATGATTATAATGAATATGTAGATTGCCTACCCGCGCCAGTCTTCCAAAGTGGTTGTAATTCAGGAATATATTACCTGCCTGAATTATTCTACCATAATAATCATAGTATATAGGAACATTCTCAATCTGGATCACCGCTCCATAATCATCATACTGGATATATGGTTCATAATTATATCCTGCGTTATAACTGATATTTACATTAGGAGTTGAAAAATGAACCGTATTTCCTCTTCTGAAATCCGGATTAAAGTAAAAATCAAATTCACCATTCGGGTAAACCGCAAATTCTACTCCTCCTTCAACAAAAATGAACGAATCGTTATAATTATAATAATTAGTGCTGGCTGGTATAGATTTCACAGATGCCGATACTGACCATCCAATAAATAAGAATGCGAAAATAAGGGTCAGGTTTCTCATGGTAGTAGTATATTTAATTAAGAACAATTTTCTTAAGAAATACAAACCACGTGCCAAAGTCTGGAATAGCCTCACCCTGCCGGGTAGTTAAACTCTACCAGAAGGGTTTAAATATTTAATTTTCAATTAATTAACTCTTCGGTAGTTTTTCCAGTAAATATTTCGAAGTATAGGATTTTTTATTCTTTGCGATCTCTTCCGGCGTTCCCTGAGCTACAAGGTATCCGCCATTCTCTCCACCATCGGGGCCAAGATCGATGATCTGGTCTGCACATTTAACCAGGTCCATATTATGTTCAATTACAATTACGGTATGTCCTTTTTCTAGAAGGGCATTAAAGGATTTCAGAAGCTTTTTAATATCGTGAAAATGCAAACCGGTGGTTGGTTCATCGAAAATAAATAGGGCCTTGGATTTGGTATTTCCCTTTACCAGAAAGGATGCTAACTTAATACGTTGTGCCTCTCCACCCGAAAGGGTAGAAGAACTTTGACCTAGCTGTACATAACCTAATCCTACATCCTTTAACGGCTGAAGCTTTTTAACGATCTTATCTTCATTATGTTCTTCAAAGAACTTTGTAGCATCATCTATCGTCATGTTTAGAACATCATCTATATTCTTATCATGAAATGTTACTTCGAGCACTTCCTTTTTAAACCGTTTACCATTACAGGTCTCACATTCCAGATGCACGTCTGCCATAAATTGCATCTCAATGGTCACTTCGCCTTCTCCCTTGCAGGTCTCACATCTCCCGCCATCCACATTAAAAGAAAAATGCTTCGCCTTGAAACCTCTTAATTTTGCCAGGCGCTGTATTGCAAACAGGTTTCTAATGTCATCATAGGCTTTTATATAGGTTACAGGATTAGATCTTGAAGATCTCCCAATAGGATTCTGATCTACAAATTCTACGGTGCCTAGATTTTTGAAATTCCCTTCAATTCCACTGAATTGACCGGCTTTCTCGCCATAACCACCAATTTCTTTTTGAACTGCCGGATACAGGATCCTTTTTACCAGGGTACTTTTTCCACTTCCAGATACCCCGGTGATCGCGGTGAAAATGCCAAGTTGAAATTCAACATCAATATTTTTCAGGTTGTTTTCCCGGGCTCCCAGTATTTTGACCTTATTGTTTGAAGTTCTTCTTTTTTCCGGAACCTTTATTTCCATCTTCCCGTTTAGGTAACTTGCTGTTAGGGAATCAGATTTCAAGATCTCCTTTAAAGTGCCTGTGGCAACCACATGACCACCATTAGTTCCAGCCTCCGGGCCTATGTCAATGATCTCATCTGCAGCGTTCATAATCTCTTCATCATGTTCTACCACAATCACCGTATTACCCAGGTCGCGAAGATTTTTAAGGACTCCTATAAGCTTTTCTGTATCCCTGGGGTGTAATCCAATAGAAGGTTCATCCAGGATATACATAGAGCCCACAAGGCTGCTTCCCAGGGAAGTGGCCAGATTGATCCTTTGCGATTCCCCTCCAGACAGGGTATTGGATTTTCTATTGAGCGTAAGGTAATCCAGCCCCACATTAGAAAGGAACTCCAGCCTGTTCCTGATCTCGGTTAGAAGACGTCTGGCAATTTTTTCATCATATTCATTGAGTTCGAGATCCTTGAAAAATGCCCGGACTTTATTCAAAGGTTTCTCCACTAGATCTGTAATACTATGATCATTGATCTTCACATATTGCGCTTCTGGCCTTAATCGTTTTCCTTTACAAACAGAACACTTAGTCTTTCCTCTGTATCTTGAAAGCATCACCCTGTTCTGAATTTTATAAGCCTTGCTTTCCAGGAATTCAAAGAATTGATTGAGGCCTTCAAAATACTGGTTTCCATTCCACACCAGGTCTTTCTGTTCATCGCTAAGTTCGAAATATGGCTTATGGATAGGGAAATCAAATTTGTGAGAATTATTCACCAACTGATCCCTGTACCAGCTCATACTGTCTCCACGCCATGGAAAGATAGCATTCTCATAAATTGAAAGTGCTGTATTAGGAATAACCAGTTCTTCATCTATCCCAATGACATCACCATAACCCTCACATTTAGGGCAGGCACCATAAGGGTTATTAAAGCTGAATAAATGAACATTGGGTTCTAAAAAACTGATTCCGTCAAGTTCAAACTTATTGCTGAAGTGCCTGGTGCTGTTATCAGATAGTTTTTCAATGAAAAGTTCTCCCTTACCTTCAAAAAAAGCAGCTTCTACTGCATCTGCCAAACGGTTATAGAAATCTTCGTCATCTTTAGTGATAATTCTGTCTACAACTAACCAGGTGTTATCATCCTTTGCTTTTTCCAGATCGGTCTCATCAATTCGCACTACCTGATTATCTAGCTTAATCCGGCTATATCCCTGCTGAGCAAGAACATTGATCTTTTTTTCGAGAGATCTGCCTTCCTCTACATGAATAGGGGCAAGTAGTAATAATTTTTCCCTTTCAGGAAATTCCTTGATATAATTTATTACATCTGTGACCGTGTCTTTTTTAACCTCATTTCCCGAGACAGGGGAGTAGGTTTTGCCTATTCTTGCAAACAACAATTTCAAATAGTCATATATCTCGGTAGAAGTGCCCACAGTAGAGCGGGGATTGGTAGAGTTTACCTTTTGCTCTATGGCGATAGCAGGAGCGATACCTTTTATATAATCTACTTTAGGTTTATTCAGCCGACCAAGAAATTGACGAGCGTACGAACTTAAACTTTCAACGTATCGCCTTTGCCCTTCAGCATAAAGAGTATCAAAGGCTAAACTCGATTTACCCGAACCAGATAAACCAGTGATCACTACCAGCTTATTTCTGGGTATGATCGCATTGATATTCTTTAAATTGTGCAATTTTGCACCTTTTATAATAATATTCTGCCGTGGGTCTGCTTTGGTAATATCTGTAATCATTCCTGTCTTCTGCTAAAGCCCCAAAGTTACTCATTATGAAGCGGGAAAGAAAGCTAATAAAAGGCTATAGTATTGTTAAAAATTTAAGGTTTTGTTTGCATATCTCGATTTTATCTTACTATATTTGGAACATAACCCGAAAATATAAGTTGCCTATATAACACAGTTACTTTTTTAAACTAAATAACCTAACCCGCAGGAATTCTTTGCTTCCTGTATTTTAAAGTAACTGATATGTATAACACTAAGGTAACTGACGCCTCGCTCGTTCGTGATTATCTTGATGGAAAAGAAAACGCACTTGGCGCTCTCATCAACCGTCATCAACATCGTATTTACAGTTTTATTTACTCGAAAGTCTTTGACCGGGATATCGCCGAAGACATTTTTCAGGATACTTTCATCAAGGTGATAAGAACCCTGAAGCGAGGAAAATATAATGAAGAAGGTAAATTTCTCCCCTGGGTCATGCGCATCGCGCATAACCTCGTCATCGATCACTTCAGGAGAAATAAACGAATGCCTAAATTCGACAACAACGGTGATTTCAATATTTTTTCGGTGTTAAGCGACGATAATCTTAATGCAGAAAAGCAATTGATCAAAGACCAGATAGAATCTGATGTAAAGGAATTGATCAAGGAATTACCGGAAGATCAGCTGGAAGTTCTAACCATGCGCATCTATAAGGACATGAGTTTTAAAGAAATTTCTGAACGTACAGGGGTGAGCATAAATACAGCTTTAGGCAGGATGAGATATGCCCTGATCAATTTGCGTAAGATCATCGAAAAGAGAAATTTGATCCTTACCAACTAATCACAACAATATCTCCTCATCTGTTTCGTTATTTTATTAAACCATCATAAAATAATACCAAATGGGGAAAATTTACTTTAAAAAATCCTCGAAAGAGGAAAAAACTAATCGTTCACAACCTAAAAAGGAAACTATAGATTTTCTTTTGAACTATTCAAAAGCACTTAGAGTAGTGGAATATAAAAATATGAAGTTAGAAACGATTCTGAATTAGCTCTCATAAGGCCTGTATGTAAATAGCAGGCCTTTTTATTTTTTCTTATTCTTTACGTATTCTTTAATTAGGCTTCTTCTACCTATAGTTGTTGTGATCACATCCTTTTCCAGATCCCAACCCCGGGCAGGTGAATACTGTCTGCCATACCAGATGATCTGCAGGTGTAATTTATTCCAGTGATCTTTAGGGAATAACCTTTTGGCATCCTTTTCAGTTTGTACCACGTTTTTTCCATTGCTAAAATTCCAGCGATACATAAGTCTGTGTATATGTGTATCTACAGGGAAGGCCGGGATATTAAAGGCCTGGGAGATAACTACACTGGCAGTTTTATGACCAACTGCAGGTAATTCTTCCAACGCATCCAAATCTGCAGGAACCTCCCCGTTATATTTGTCAAGCAGAATATGAGACAGGCCATGAATGCCCTTAGACTTCATGGGTGATAGGCCAACCGGTTTAATGATCTCCCGAATTTCCTCCACGCTTAATTTTATCATTTTCTGTGGAGTATCTGCGATCTCGAACAATTTCGGGGTGATCTCATTCACTTTTACATCTGTACTTTGAGCTGAGAGCAAAACAGCTATCAATAAAGTGTAAGGATCTTTGTGATCCAGGGGAATGGGTATTTCCGGGTAAATATCATTTAACGTATCTATAACGAATTGAACCTTTTCCTGTTTGGTCATAAAGTCTTAATTTAGGGCAAAAGTAATAATTATGACCACATTGAAAGAAGGGGATAAGGCTCCCGATTTTAAAGCTGAAGATCAGGAGGGAAATGAAGTGAAATTATCTGATTATAAAGGGAAAAAATTAGTACTGTTTTTTTACCCAAAAGCAAGTACTCCCGGTTGTACCGCAGAAGCTTGCAACCTTAGCGATAATTATGAAGCTATGAAAGCAAAGGGTTATGAGATCTTAGGTGTTAGCGCAGATTCCAGGAAGAGACAACAGAATTTTAAAAATAAATACGACTTCAAATACCCTTTACTGGCAGACGAAAATAAAGAGGTTATTAATGCCTATGGTGTCTGGGGACCTAAAAAATTTATGGGAAAGGAGTATGACGGTATTCATCGTACTACTTTTATAATAGATGAAGAAGGTAAAATAGCCGAAGTGATAAAAAAGGTCAAGACCAAAGCTCACGCAGAGCAGATCATGGAATAAATATTAATGAATCAATACTTAAAAGACGGATATTTTATCCGTCTTTTAGTATATAAGCTTTGCTGATTGTAGCGATGCTGTCGCAATTTTCTACTTCTACTTCCAGGATATCATCTTTAGATCTTCCCGATATATAATAGATATTACAAGGTTCTGCATCGGTGTTGCTTTTATTGAAATCTACATCACCGCTTTTGAAAAGTTCAGAAACAATTGAGGTGTCTATTTTATTAGACTGAAAGAATTCCAGGGAATTACTGGTGAATTTCCTTTCCTTGATCTTTATATTCTTCAATACCCGGGCATTGGGTGAATAATCACAGGAGGTTTTTTTTCCTCCCAAAAAGAATATTAGAATAACAATTCCAAAAAATAGCCCCAGACCATAATAGGCCAGGCGGTGAACTAATTTCATATTTTAAAAGATCAATAGATTGATATCACGGTAGGATAGATTAAACCAGTCGGCAATTGACTTACTGGTTAAAATTCCGTGGTAAAAATACAAACCATTGCGCAAACCTTTGTCAAATCTCAGCGTATTTTCCAGTCCACCTTCCTCGGCAATATGCAAAAGGTAGGGAGTGAAGATGTTGCTTATGGACAGGGAAGAGGTACGCGCATATCTTGATGGAATATTGGGCACACAATAATGGATCACATCGTGTTTGGTGAAGATTGGCTGATCATGTGAGGTGATTTCACTGGTCTCTACACATCCGCCCATATCAATGCTCACGTCTATGATAACGGCCCCACGCTTCATGGATTGTACCATCTCTTCAGTAATCAGGATCGGGGATCGGTCCTTACCCCTGACGGCACCAATTACCACATCGGCTCTTTTAAGAGCTTTCATTAAGTTTTTAGGCTGGATAGTACTTGTATAGAAGGTATTGCCAAGGTTCGCCTGGATGTTTCTTAATTTAGTGAGAGAACTGTCAAACACTTTGACACTGGCTCCAAGACCCAGGGCAGACCTGGTTGCAAATTCACCCACAGTTCCGGCTCCAATAATAACGATCTCCACGGGCGGAACCCCGCTAATATTGCCGAACATCAGTCCATTACCTTCGGCATGGTTGCTCATGATCTCAGAAGAAATTAGAATAGATGCAGTACCGGCTATTTCGCTTAAGGCCCTGACTATTGGGTAACTCCCATCGTCATCTTTAATAAACTCAAATCCTAATGCGGTGATCCTTTTTTCAGCTAGTTTCTGAAAATATTCCTTGCATTGAGTTTTGATTTGTAATGCAGAAATAAGAATAGTCTGTGGGTTTATATATTCCAGTTCTTCGGCTGAAGGTGGCTCGATTTTAAGGATAGTGGGGCAGGAAAAAACCTTACGGGTGTCTTTGGTGATCTCTGCACCAGCATCTGAATAATCTTTATCACTAAATCTTGCCCATTTGCCTGCACCAGATTCGATCATAACCCTATGACCATGTGCTGTAATAGCGGCTACAGCATCGGGACTAAGGCAAATACGTTTTTCCTGGTAGGCTGTTTCTTTAGGTATTCCTATAAAAAGTTCTCCCTTACGTTTATAGATCTCAAGAGTTTCTTCCTGCGGTAATAGTTGATCCCTGGTAAAGGGTGAAACCTGCTGTTTTCCCATGTAAATAAGTTAAAGCAGTTAAATTACAACTAAAATTATAAAATGAAGAATTATGTATTATAGTTTACGGTAGTAGTCTTCTATCAGGATATTGGATTGATCGATCTGATTATCATTTTCATTATCCTGAAAGCTTTTAACTTCTTTGAGATCTTTATCTGATATATTAGAAAATACCGATATTTCAGTCTCGTCTAATTCTGACAAATCTATTCCATAAATACGATCAAAAATTTTAACCCGTATTAAATAGACTATTGAGAGAATTATTATAAAGAACGGTGCTAAATATATTAACTGGTTAATATCCATAAAATCAACTCGTAAATATACGTCCTCATAAAATATGACAACTAACTGAAAAGAATACATTGTTATGGGGACTAGTATAACATGATACCACCAATGTTTACATGTAAAAAACCAAATTAACAACAACAGGAGAGGAGTTAATTTACCGAAATAGGTCCAAGCTGCAGTTAAAACATTCTCATAGTATTTACTTTCATATGTAAACAAAGAATTTTCCCAAACGGGACCGTTTGGGAAAATTTCATATAAATAAAATAAATAAGGTGAAAATGCTATACAAAAAGCAATTAGACTACCCAGCAGCAGGAACTTTGATTGTCCTTTTATCAACGGCTTGTTTTTGGATTGGGTCATTGTTATTATCGTTTTCTGTTGTTGAAGTTACAAAAAAAGATGCACCAAAAATGGCTGCGGCGAATAAGATAGCTTTGATTTTCATAATGATAGGTTTTATTGTTATGTTTCGTATTGATTTCTGAAACAAACCTATCTAAATATAATATGCTAATAGTTAACGCCTTAATCGTACCTTTG